>JAEZTA010000077.1 GCA_023443765.1 Bacteroidota bacterium
CGCTTCTTCGGCATCACGACCTACTATGCGCGCATGAACTCCGTGGTCAAGGATCACCCGGCCATCGAGCTGACGAACACCGATTCGCGGCGCATATCCAACTACAACACCCTCAGCTACGATTTCAAGGACCTGCTGCCGAAGAAACACCGCCTGAACGTACTCGTCGGGCAGGAGCTGAACACCACCAAGTCCCGAACGCTGACCACCGACATCGACGGATTCCCCGTCACGTTCTCCGCCCGGCAGGCATTCCGTTTCACGACCGAAGGAACGGCCGTCTCGACCAATAATTTCTATGCGACGCCCGACAACCTATTCTCGTTCTTCGCCCGCGTCAACTACTCCTACGACGATCGTTACCTGGTGACCGGAACACTGCGCGCCGACGGGTCGAGCAAGTTCCAGAAGAGCGAGCCGTGGGGCTATTTCCCCTCGGGAGCCGTGGGCTGGCGCATCTCCGAGGAGCCGTTCCTAAAGGATGCGGAGTGGCTCTCGCAACTGAAACTGCGCGCCAGCATCGGCCTGGCGGGCAACGACAACATCCCCGGCGGCCAGACCCTCGCCGAATACACGTCCGACAACACGCAACTGCTGCCGTTCGAAACTTCGGTCTCCTACTGGTCGCAGGGCAAGAACATGACCAACCCCGATCTGGTATGGGAAACCACCGTATCGCGCAATGTGGGCCTCGATTTCGGATTCTTCAACAACCGCCTGAACGGTAATCTGGACCTCTACCTGAACACGACGCACGACCAGCTGATCCTCTTCCCGATCAAAGGTGCGGGCTATACATCCCAATACCGCAACATGGGCAGCACGCAGAACAAAGGTATCGAACTGGCGCTGAACGCCGTGCTGGTCGACAAGCGCGACTACTCGCTGCAATTCTCGTTCAACATCGCCATGAACCGCAACAAGGTGCTCGACCTGGGCGGACTGGACCGCATCGAAGCCTACTCCTCGTGGGCCTCGACGCAAATCGACTACGACTTCGTAGTGACGCCGGGCCAGTCGCTGGGCCAGATATGGGGCTATGTCTCCGACGGCCGTTACCCGGCTTCCGACTTCACGTGGACCGGTTCTTCGTGGCAGGCCAACGAAGGCGTACTGGACAACTCCCACATTGCCGGCAACGGCTGGGGTCCGGGCGCCGTGCGTTTCCGCGACCTGGGCGGCGACCCCAACTCCATCTCCGCAGGAACCGACCGCACCGTACTGGGCTGCACGCTGCCCAAGGCGACCGGCGGCTTTTCGCTCGCGGGACGCATCAAAGGGTTCGATTTCAACGCCAACTTCACCTACACGCTGGGGAATAAAATCCTCAACGTCAACAAGGCCGAATATACCTCGACCGCGGGCTACCGCTACCAGAACCTGCTCACGGCGATGGATTCGCACAACCGCTGGCAGAGCATCGACGCCGCAGGACAGCGCATCACCGACCCGGCGTTGCTGGACGAGATCAACCGCAACACCTCGATGTGGACCCCGATGAGCGCCTACCGTTACGTCAGCTCCTACATCGTCGAGGACGGCTCGTTCCTGCGCCTCAACTCGGCCACGATCGGCTACTCGCTGCCCGACGCACTGCTGCGCAGGATGCGCCTGAGCCAGCTGCGCATCTATGTCACAGGCACCAACCTCTTCTGCTGGACCGGCTATTCGGGCTTCGACCCCGAAGTGGACACCCGGCGTTCCACGCCCCTTACGCCCGGCGTAGACTATTCGCCCTACCCCAAGACCCGGGGCTTCATTGTCGGACTTAACCTTACCTTCTAAAGATGAAAACGCTGAAACTAATCATACTCCTCGCGGCAGCGACCTGTCTGAGCTCGTGCCTGAACGACTTCCTGGAGGCTAAGACCGAGTCTTCGTTCACGGCCGAAGCGATCTTCTCCGATCCGACGCTCGCCACGGGCGCTGTGATGGGCATCTACGAGTCGATCAACTACAACTCGTTCAACGGTCGTCTGTGGGCCTACCACGGCTACAACAACGACACCGAACGGCACCTGAGTTCCACCTCGGGCGTCACTCCCGCCCAGAACGACAGCCACTCGGCTTACGCCGTCTACAAATACAGCGAAACGGACAACTACTTCGGCGACGCCTTCTCCTATGCGATGATCGCCGTCGAGCGGGCCAACAACTGCATCGAAGGACTGCGCGCCTACGGCAATACGGAACACAATGCCGACATGGCTTACCTGCTGGGCGAAGCGCTCTTCCTGCGCGCATGGATCTATTACGAGCTGGTCGGCATCTGGGGCAATATCCCGGCCCGGTTCGACGCGCTTTCCAACGGAAACCTCTACGCCGGGCGCGCGGACCGCGACGTGATCTGGAAACAACTGCTCGCCGACCTGGAGGAGTCCGCACGGCTGATGCCGTGGCCCGGACAGGGCGTCACGAGCACGGTCCTGCGCCCCAACCGCGCCGCCGCCAAAGCGCTGCGCGCCCGCGTTGCCCTCACGGCAGGCGGTTACGGCTACCACCTTTACGGGGAACTGAACACCGCCCAACTGAGCACCGATCCCGAACTCACGGTCGAAAAGACCTACACCATCGCCCGCGACGAGTGCCGAGAGATCATGCAGCACGAAGGCAGCGGATTCATCCTCGAAAACGATTTTGCCAAGATATTCAGGGACAACTGCGCCGTGAAGGTTTCAGCCGGCGGCGAACCCCTCTGGGAGTTGCCCTTCAAATACAATTCGCGCGGCAACTGGATGGTCGCGGCAGGCGTCTACCACCGCGGCCCGGGCGGCAGCGGGACCATTTCGTCCGACAGCGACCCCTACACGAGCGTCTACATGGGCGGCACGATGGGCATCGTACCCACGCTCTATTACGACTTCGACGTAAAAGACAAACGGCGCGACATCTCGGTCGTGGCATTCCGCTGGGCCGACGGCATACAGGAACTGACGCGCCCGAGCATGATGACCGGAGGCAAGCTCCGCGCCGAGTGGAAAGACCCTTCGATGGCCAAATTCTCGGCCAACGCCAACGACGGCATCACGCCGATCGTCCTGCGCTATGCCGATGTGCTGCTGATGTTCGCCGAGGCAGACAACCGCCTCAACGGCGGGCCTACGGACGATGCGAAGCAGGCCCTCCAGCGCATCCGAGAACGCGCTTTCGGCACATCGCAGGCCGATTACATAGCAAGCGTCTCGGGTTCCGAAGCCGACTTCCTGAAAGCCATCCAGGAGGAGCGACGCCTCGAATTCGTCGGTGAGATGATCCGCAAGCAGGACCTTATCCGCTGGAACCTGCTGAAGACCAACATGGACCGGGTAAAGCAGGACATGTACGATCTCAGGACGCTCTCGGGCAATTACACCGACGTTCCGGCTTATGTCTTCTGGAAATACAGGAGCAACGCCGCCGGCGAACGCGAAATCGTCTGGTACGGACTCAACCGCGGCGAGATCGCCCCCGGAACCGAAGGACAGCAGGTCACCGACCAGGCGGCGCTCGACGCCTGGATGAAAGCCGGCGGCTGGCGCAACTGGAACCCTTCGGGCAATGCCGAAGCCGCACCCGCCACCCCGTCGCTGTGGATCACGTCGTCGGCCACGTCGGGTTACCTCTCCGACGCCTACATCGAAGCGCAGTACCACACCGATCCCGACCGCAGGCTCGACATGCCGCTGCCCTCGTCGGTGATCATGAACAGCCAGGGCCATCTGAACAACGCCTCACTGGGCTATAACAACTAAAACCGTACGACCAACCATGAAAAACGCTATCCATATCCTGAAACTACTCGCCGCCGCGGTGCTGACCACAGCGCTGGGCGCCTGCCAGGATGCCGCCGTCGAGGTGTACGATGCTTCGCTGGGCAGCCTGCTGCGGCCCTCGGCCGTCAAAGCGGTCGCCACCGATTCCGAGCACATCTCGGTCTCGTGGCGCGGCACGGCCGGTTCGTTCCAACTCGAATACGCCTTGAGCGAAGATTTCGCAGGCGATGTCACCACCATCGAATCCATCGAAAGCAACAAATACACCGTCGGGGACCTCACCGAAGCTACGACGTACTATTTCCGCGTGCGGAGCCTGTCGGACAAAGCGGGCGTCTCGTCGTCGGAATACTCCGCCGTCGTAACGGCCCGGACGCTCACCGAGCCGAAGATACCCAACGTCAAAGCCACTTCGGAGATGGTTTACACGACATCGCCGTGGTCCGTAACCTGCACCGTGACAATGACCTGGGGCGAGGCCGGGACCGAGCCGGAAGCGATCACCGAAGTACATGCCAAACCGACCGCAGGCGGCGAAACGCTGATCTTCCCCGTCTCGGAGGAGGAAGCCGCTGCACAGCAGGTCGCATTCAGCGAAGGCGTGCTTACCGACACGGAGTACATGCTGGAACTCTACGTCGGGAAGAAGATGCGCGGTTCATGCACGCATCGCACCGTTCCCGGTCCCGTTCCGGCGCTCTATGCCTCGGCACACCTCGACTTCACGACCGATCCGGTAAGCGCCTCGGCGGAGATTCGCTGGGAACTCTACTATGTCACCCCCGAAGAGCTTTCCCAGGTAGACTTCATGCGCAAGGGTTCCGAAACGCCCGAACAGCAGGTACCCGTCACCCCGGCCGACCTTGCAGCCGGTTCAATGACCGTGACGAACCTCGCCCCCGGCGCCGAATACACCGCCACCCTGAAAGCCAAAGACGGTCACACGATCGCTTCGTCGGAATTCTCGACTCCGGCCGCACCGTCGTCCGATGTAATCGTCGCACGTCCGGGCGATGACCTCGCGGCGATCATCAACGATCCCGGCCGCCAGTGCGATACCGTCTACCTCGTAGCGGGCGAATACGCCCTCGCCGACGAAGCGCCCGTGGTAACGCGCAACCTGGTGCTCACCTCCGACGATCCGTCACGGACCGTTGTCAACGCCGGAGTTGCATTCCGCGGTTCGGGAACCTTCGACCGCCTCGTCTTCCGCAACATCCGCTTCAACTGTGCAACCTACCTGTGCCAGATCACCAACACCGACTATGACATCGGGCTTTACCGCATCGAAAACTGCATCGTCGACCTCAATTCGGGCGCTACGGGCAATTCGACGCTGTTCAGCACCTCGGGAACGACCGCAAACGCCACATTACAGCGGCTGAGCGCATACGAAGTGGAGAATTCGCTGGTTTTCGCCAACAAGGGACAGACGCAGAACATCGTCTACACGATGTCCTCGACCTCGGGCATTCCCCGGTTCGGCAAACTGCTGCTCAAAAATTCGACCTTCGCCAACTGCGCCCGCGGACTGGTGGCCAACTCGGGACCGGAGGACTACGCCTTCGAGGTCGCTATCGAGAACTGTACGCTCTACAATATCGCATGCGGCGGAAACTACGCCATGGTCGACATCCGCAATAAGGGAACCCTGAACCAGTCGAAACGCTCCGTCACCCTACGCAACTCGGTGATCTGGTTCGGCGGCTCGGTTTCGAAAATACTCCAGTTCGCCGGAAGCGGTGAAGGCCAGTTCGTCCCCAAAGACCGGATCGACTGTGCGAACTTCTATCATTTCGCCTCGCAAACTCCGGCTTTCGGGTCGAGCGCCTATAACATCGCCGACCGGATGACTCCCTACAACGGCACGCCCGACGAGCTGTGGCAGAACCCGATGGCCGATCCTTCAGCCGCCGGAGCCTCGTTCCGGATCAAGGACCAGTCGGTGCGCGCCGCGCAGGAAGCCGCCGGAACCACCCTTGGCGATCCCCGCTGGGAATAACAGGACCAAACGATGAAACGGACCTTTCTCATAACCGCCATCTGCCTGCTCGCCTCCTGTACGGACGGCGGGCAGCAGCCGGGCGCCCGGTTGAATGCCTCACGGAACGGCGAAGCCTCCTTCGAGGTTGTCGAAGGGACGACCGTACGGCTGGAGGAGTACCTGCATGTTACGGGCGGCGTGCCGCCTTACAGCTATGCGACCTCGCTGCAAGGGGATTTCAACCCCTCGCTCGAACGCACGGTACCTGCATCCGAAAACTCCCCCATCGAATACGGAATCTATGTCCGGGACAACGCAGGCAACCGGACGGAAAACCCGGTGGTCGTCTCGCTGCGCATCCTTCCCGCCGCCGGGGGACAAACACCCGCCTTCCCCGGGGCCGAAGGCGGAGGACGCTACGTCACGGGAGGCCGGGGCGGCAAGGTCTACTACGTCACCAACCTGCTCGACGCCTATCCCGTAGCGCCCGAAGGGTCGCTGCGCTGGGCGCTGACACAACCCGGTCCCAAAATCGTGATGTTCAAGGTTTCGGGCATCATCCCGCTCGCCGCGAAGCTCTACATCCGCAACGACGGGCGTTATGCCGGACAGGGATGCGACATCACCATTGCGGGCGAAACCGCCCCGGGCGACGGCATCTGCCTGAAAAACTGGCCGCTGGCAATCACTTACGCCGAGAACGTCATCGTCCGTTTCCTGCGCTTCCGCCTCGGGGACGAATTCGACACCGGATCGGCGCAGGACTCCTGCGAGGGACAGACCAGCTCCGGCGTGATTCTCGACCATTGTTCGATGAGCTGGAGTGTGGACGAATGCGCCTCGTTCTACCGCAACCGCAACTTCACGCTCCAATGGTGCATACTCACCGAGAGCCTGCGTTTTTCAACCCATGAAAAAGAGACGCCGCATGGCTACGGCGGCATCTGGGGCGGACGCGATGCGTCGTACCACCACAACCTCATCTCGCGCCACGACAGCCGCAACCCGCGCTTCGACGCCGCGTCGAGCTACCCCGAAGCGTATCCGGCTTCGGAATGGCGGGGCAACGTCGACTTCCGCAACAACGTCGTATACGGTTGGGGCGGCGAAGTTTCCTACGGAGGTGAAGGCGGGCATTTCAACCTGGTGAACAACTACTACAAGGAAGGTCCCCACTCCCCGGCGCGCAACCGGTTCCTGACGGCCTATGCCGTGACTTCACTGACCCCGGCGGGCATTCCGGCGGCCTACCCCGAGGTTTACATCGACGGAAACCGCTATGTGACCCGCTCGGGGGCTGGATTATCCCGCATCGAAGGGGATAATTACAACGGGATCGTCTGGTCGGGA
This sequence comes from Bacteroidota bacterium, assembly GCA_023443765.1. GTDB lineage: Bacteria > Bacteroidota > Bacteroidia > Bacteroidales > Rikenellaceae > Alistipes. The sequence continues at coordinate 7,087 of JAEZTA010000077.1, forward strand.
GCCGGAGGCGAGGGAATGCCCTCCCCGCCGGGACGCATCGGGGAGCTCCCGATCGGGGGCACGACGGGCCACACGACCACGCAAAGCGCCGACGAGGCATTCCGCGCGGTCACCGAAAGCGCCGGGGCATGGCCCCGCGACAAGGTGGACCTGCGGGCTGCAACCGACGCCCTCAACGGTGCATCGACAGGTTATACCGCTTCGGCGCAGCCGAGTAAGGCGGGGTTGATCGACACGCCGTCGCAGGTGGGCGGATACCCCGCCTACGAAACAGCCGAGGCCCCGGCGGACAGCGACGGCGACGGCATGCCCGACGCCTGGGAGCAGGCCCGGGGACTCGACCCCTCGGACCCGACAGACGGGGCCGCCTGCACGCTTTCCGAAACCTACACCAATGTAGAAATCTACCTGCATGAATGCGCCGCGGCTCTGCTCCGCGAAAAACGCATCAATGATAAATAAACGACAAACTTTTTTAAACAATTCAAAGACATGGTAACCCGACTGACCAAAGGACGACTCAAAGTCACGATCTCCGAAACCCGCGCCGAGCTGGGCGAGGTGGCCGCCCGCGAGGTGGCTGCATACATCTGTTCGCTGCTGGAGACGAAACCCGAAGTAAATATCATCTTCGCCTCGGCCCCCTCGCAAAACGATTTCCTCAAAAACCTGCTGCTGTACGACATCGACTGGACACGCATCAACGCATTCCACATGGACGAATACATCGGCATCGATCCCCACGCCCCGCAGGCGTTCGGGCAGTTCCTGCGCGACCGCATCTTCTCAAAGAAAAATTTCAAATCGGTGCATTACATCGATTCGAAAGCTGCCGATCCCGCCGCCGAATGCGAACGTTACGCCGGACTGCTCAGGCAGATGCCCGTCGACATCGTTTTCCTGGGCATCGGCGAGAACGGCCACCTGGCCTTCAACGACCCTCATGTGGCGTTCTTCGACGACCCGCTCTCGGTCAAGACCGTCGATCTCGATCCGGCATGTATCCGCCAGCAGGTCAACGACGGCTGTTTCAAGACCATCGAAGAGGTCCCGACGCACGCCTACACCATCACCATTCCCGAACTGCTGTTCGTGAAGAAACTCTACGCCATCGTGCCCACCATCGCCAAAGCCAATGCCATCAAGGGCACGTGCGACGGCCCGATCGTCACGGCATGCCCGGCGTCGATCCTGCGCACCCACCGCGACTGCACGCTCTACGTGGACCGCGACAGTGCATCGCTGATAAGCAAATAACATTAAAAGGCGCAAAAATGAAAAATTTATTGGTAACTTGCATCTGCGCACTGCTCGCGTTTCCGGCAGGAGCCGCCATCCGGCACATCGCCGCGGGCGACGACCTGGGACGCGCGATCCGTACGCTCAGGGACAACGACACGCTCGTGGTCGCAGCAGGCAGCTACACCATCGAAGGTACGGTGCCGGTGAAACGCAGCACGGTCATCGTCGGTGAAGCGGGTGCACGCCCCGGCATCACGATCGGATCGTTCCGCATCGGCTCGGGAGCCGAACACCTCGTGCTGCAAAACCTCGCGCTGACGCTCCGCGGCAAATTCCTCGTCGACACGCCCTCGGAAGGGAATCTGGAGATCGGGCTCGTCGCCATCGAGGATTGCACGGTCGACCTGGGCGGCGACACGGGAGCCGGGCTGGTCGGCAGCCGCACACCGGGTTCCGCACACAACCGCATTGGGGAGATCCGGGTAGAGGACTGCGTGGTATTCAACGGCGGGTTCCCGCAGCACTTCGTCTACTCGGCGGCCAGCACGTCGCAGACCGAAGTGGGAACGATCCGACTCTGCAACAGCACCTTCGCCGACATGGCCCGGGGCGCCGTGGTGACCAACGCCGCCATGCAGACCCGGATCAAGATCGCGCGCTGCACGTTCTACGACATCAACCGTTCGGACAACAACGCCGGAACGATCCGGCTGAGTAACGCCGCGGCCGACATCCATATCACCGAGTCGGTCTTCACCTTCGCAGGTCCCGCCAGTCGTTTCATCATCGCGGGGCCCGGCAGCAAAGTCGCCGTGGAGAACTCCTACGCGACGGGTGAACTGGCCTCGATACCGGGTGCACGGGGGCTGAAAACACTCGCGGCGAAAGCCTCCGAAGCATACGAAGCGCCTGGTCGCAATCCGCTTGCGGAAGGCGTTTCGCTGCGCCTCGGCAAAAACATGACGCCCGGTCTTCAGATCGGGGACCCGAGATGGAATAAATAAACAAAACGAATATGAAAGTCAATGGATTAAGATGGATCGTACTGAGCCTGATCATGCTCGTCTCCATCATCAACTACCTCGATCGCGGTACGCTCAACTACATGTGGGTGGCCAATACCAAAAGCGAATACCCGGCCGACAGGGCGGTTTTCGATGCCGCAAGCGGCACATACACCCTGACCACCGCGGACGGCACCACGGTCACCGCCCCCGCCGACCGCGTTGTGCAGCAGGCGGACGGGACTTATGTTTATACCGCCGTGGGCGGTATCGCCGCCGAACTGGGCATCCTCGACCCGACCATGCCGGAGGCCGAATTCAAAGCCCAGTCCAAGAAACTGCTGGCCGACATCACGATCTTCTTCATGATCGCCTACGGACTGAGCCAACTCTTCTCCGGAAAGCTCTACGACCGCATCGGGACGCGCCGCGGCTTCGCTTTCTCGGCGCTGCTGTGGGGTGCGGCAGATGCCTTCACGGCCTTCGCCGCCGGGTTCAAATCGCTCACGGCGTTCCGTTTCATGCTCGGGCTGGGCGAGGCGGGACCGTGGCCGGGTACGACCAAATCCAACGCCGAATGGTTCCCGACCAAGGAGCGGGCGCTCGCGCAGGGACTGTTCAACGCCTCGACCTCGGTAGGCTCGATCCTCGCCCCGATCGTCATTTCATTCCTCTACCTCGCTTTCGGCTGGAAGGCGACCTTCGCCGTGGTGGGTTCACTGGCCGTATTGTGGATCATCCCCTGGCTCTGGGTCAACAAGAAAGGCCCCAAGGAACACCCCTGGATCACCGACAAGGAGCGCGATTACATCCTCTCGGGCCAACCCGAAGGACACAAGACCGAGCCCTGCCGCTGCAAAAGCTGGGGCGAGTTGCTGCGCGAGCGGAAAAACTACGCGCTGATCGTGGGCCGCTTCTTCATCGACCCTGTCTGGTGGATTTTCGTTACGTTCATTCCGATCTACCTGATCGAAGTCTTCAACCTCGACATCCGCGAAGTGGCCATGTCGGCCTGGGTTCCCTATGTGGGCGCCGCTATCGGGGCATTCGCCGGCGGATGGTTCTCGGGCCTGCTGCAAAAGCGCGGACGTTCGCTCAACTTCGCCCGTAAATGCTCGATGATCGTCGGCGTATGCATCGCCCTGCCGGGCGTCGTGGGAGCCACAATGGCCTCAACGGCAACCTTCGCCGTCGTGATGATGGCCCTGATCCTGGGCGGTTACCAGTTCGTACAGTCCAACCTGATGACGCTGGCCGCCGACCTCCACTACGGCCGCACGGTCGGATCGCTGGCCGGACTCGGCGGCGCCGCCGCAGTGTTGGGAACTATTCTCGCAATGATCATCGTGCCGATGATTACCCGCGCAGGCTGGGCGCCGTTCTTCGTCTTCGGCGGCCTGCTCTTCCCCATATCCCTGCTTGCCGTATTCCTGTTCGGCGGGCGTATCCAGAACATCGACGAAGAAAAACAACAATAACATGAAAACGTTACTTTCCATTTTCGGACTGCTGGCCTGCTGTCTTCCGGGCACGTCCGAAGCATCCAACCGGGTGAAGATCATCAACGCATCGGTGGTAATGCCCTCCAGGATCATTGAAAACGCCACGATCCTGATCGAGGACGGCCGCATCGCAGCCGTCGGAACCGACCTCAGGGAGACGTTCGACGGAGCTGAAGTCATCGACGCAGCAGGCCGTTATGCGGCCCCGGGCTTTATCGACGTACATTGCCACGGCGGCGGCGGCCACGACTTCTCGGACGGCACGGTCGAAGCGATGCTCGGCGCAGCCGAAATGCACGCACAGCACGGCACGACGCTGATCTACCCCACCACCGCATCCTGTTCCAACGCAACGCTTTTCAGCCTGTTCGACACCTACCGCAAAGCCACGAAGCAGAATACCCGCGGCGCAGCGTTCGGCGGCATCCACATCGAGGGAGGTTACCTCTCGATGGAAATGAAGGGCGGACAGGACCCGCGCTACATCAAGAATCCCACGCCGGAAGATTACAATGCCATCCTGGCCAAAGGCGGCGACCTGATCGCCCGCTGGACCTTCGCTCCCGAACTGCCGGGCTCGGCAGCGCTGATCGGCGAGCTCTCCCGCCGGGGCATCCAGATGTCGATGGGGCACACTTCGGCGCTCTATGACGAAGCCGTCGACGCCTACGATGCCGGAGTGAACAGCATCACCCACTTTTACTCGATGTGCTCGGGCGTTACGCGCCGCAACGCACTGCGTTACGCCGGGGTGATCGAAGCGGGTTACCTGCTCGACGGCATCTACGTCGAGACCATCGGCGACGGCATCCACCTGCCCGAACCGCTGCTCAGGCTGATCTGGAAGGTGAAGGGTCCCGACCGCATCGTCGGCATCACCGACGCCATGCGCGGGGCGGGCATGCCCGACGGTCCGACTATCCTGGGCAGCCTCGACGACGGCATGGCAGCCATCATCGAGGACGGCGTGGCGAAGCTGCCCGACCGCAGTTCGTTCGCCGGTTCAGTCTGCACGACAGACCGCGTCGTGCGCAACTACGTGACCAAAGCGGGCGCTTCGCTGCCCGAAGCGGTACAGGTGATGACCCTCTCCCCCGCACGACTGATGCACATCGACGACCACAAGGGCTCCATCGCCCCGGGCAAGGACGCCGACATCGTGCTTTTCGACGAGGGGATCAACATCTCGCTGACAATGATCGGCGGCAAGGTAGTTTACCGGAAATAAAGACCGGAGAACACCCGGTTGCAGAGATCAACGAAGCCGGAGCAGGGGAATACGCATGTATTTCGCTGCTCCGGCTTATTTGGGGATATACAGACCGTTTTTGATTTTAAGCCGGCGAGTTTCGTGCATCGCGAAGAACAGGGCGGATGGATAGTACCTGAGTACATTCCATTCGCCCCGTTCGAGGGATGTGCGGGAATCGCCGCATACAAAGAAAAGGTTTTTGATTTCAGGGGAACAGATTTGCGCTTAAACGAAGTGCGGCACAGAATTTTCTCACTGAAAGCAGTCGGAAACGGGCGTTTTTGATTTTAAGCCGGCGAGTTTCATGCATCGCGAAGAACGGGGCGGATGGATAGTACCTGAGTACATTCCATTCGCCCCGTTCGAGGGATGTGCGGGAATCGCCGCTTACAAATCGAAAACTACCGCAGGAAGAGCAGCTCGCGATATTTCGGCAACGGCCAGATCTGGTCGTCGACGATCTCTTCGAGCTTGTCGATATGGCGGCGGATTTCGTCGAAGCAGACAGCGACCGTGTCGTGGTAAGCGATAGCTTTCTCGCGCGGGTCCTCGATCCGGTTGGCTACCTTGCGGGCGTCGACCATCTCGCCGGTGAGCTTCTGGATCGAAGCCGTATGGTCCTGAATCTTCTTGATAAGCAGAATGTCCGACGAGGCGTTCAGTCCTCCGATCTGATGCATCTTATAGACCTTGTCGAGCAACTGCGCTTCGTATTTCGAGGCGATAGGCACGATGTGGTTCATCGCCAGGTCGCCCAGCACGCGGCCCTCGATCTGGATTTTTTTGGTGTAGGTCTCCCACTTCACCTCGGTGCGGGCTTCGAGTTCGACCTTGGTGAAGACGCCCATGTCGCCGAACATCTTCAGACTCGCCTTGTCCAGGTAGCGGTCGAAGATCAGCGGCGTCGAGGTCTCGCAGTCGAGGCCGCGCTTCTTCGCCTCGGCTTTCCATTCGTCGGAATAGCCGTTGCCGTCGAAACGGATGGGCTTGCAGGCCTTGATCATCTGTTTGAGCACCTCGTAAATAGCCTTTTCTTTCTTGGCCCCGGCTTCGATCTTGGCATCCACGGCCTTCTTGAACTCGGTCAGTTCGTTGGCCATAGCCGAGTTCAACACGATCATCGCCTCGGCGCAGTTGTCCGACGAACCCACGGCGCGGAACTCGAAGCGGTTGCCCGTGAAGGCAAACGGCGAGGTGCGGTTGCGGTCGGTGTTGTCGAGCAGCAGCGTCGGGATGTGCGAAATACCGCTCATCTTGAAGACGTTCTTGGCATCGAACCGGATGGCGTCGTCACCCTTCGAGGCGGCCAGTTTATCCAGCACGGCCGAAACCTGCGTTCCGAGAAAAGTCGAGATGATGGCCGGAGGGGCCTCGTTGGCGCCCAGGCGGTGGGCGTTCGTGGCGCTCATGATCGACGCCTTCAGGAGGCCGTTATGCTTGTATACCGCGGCAATGGCGTTCACCAGGAAGGTGATGAACTGAAGGTTTTCCGAAGCGGTTTTACCCGGGCCCATCAGGTTCACACCCGTGTCGGTTCCCAGCGACCAGTTGTTGTGCTTGCCCGAACCGTTGATGCCCTTGAAAGGCTTTTCGTGCAGCAGCACGCGGAACTGGTGACGGCGGGCGATCTTGTCCATGATGGTCATCAGCAACTGGTTGTGGTCGTTGGCCAGATTGGCCTCCTCGTAGACCGGAGCCAGTTCGAACTGATTGGGAGCCACCTCGTTGTGGCGCGTCTTAACCGGAATACCCAGCTTCAGGCACTCATATTCGAGGTCCCGCATGAAGGCCATCACACGTGTCGGGATCGCCCCGAAATAGTGGTCTTCAAGCTGCTGGTTCTTGGCCGATTCGTGGCCCATGAGCGTACGACCCGTGAGCATCAGGTCGGGACGCACGGCCCAGAGGCTCTCGTCCACAAGGAAATACTCCTGCTCCCAACCCAGGTAGCAGAAGACCTTCTCGACATTCTTGTCGAAATAGCGGCACACCTCCGTAGCGGCCTTGTCGACAGCCGTCAGCGAACGCAGCAGGGGCACCTTATAATCGAGCGCCTCGCCCGTATAGGCGATAAAAACCGTGGGGATACAGAGCGTCGTATCGACGATGAAGGCGGGCGACGTGGGGTCCCAGGCCGAGTAGCCGCGGGCCTCGAACGTATTGCGGATGCCGCCGTTGGGGAACGACGAAGCGTCGGGTTCCTGCTGCACGAGCAATTTGCCGGAGAACTCCTCCAGCACGCCGCCGCAGCCATCCGGCTCGGCAAAGGCGTCGTGTTTCTCGGCCGTACCGCCCGTCAGGGGTTGAAACCAGTGGGTATAGTGGTCGGCTCCGTGCTCCAGCGCCCACTGGCGCATGCCTGCCGCAATGCTGTCCGCAACTTCGCGCGTGAGCGGGGCGCGTTTTTCCATCGTTTCGAGCAGGACCGCATACGTACGCTTGTCGAGATACTTCCGCATGGCCGCGCGGCCGAAGACCTTCTTTCCGAAGTAGTCCGAAGGGCGTCCTTCGGGGATTTTCACCTCGACGGCCGTGTGATTTATGGCCGCATCGACCATCTTGAATCTGAGTAATGATGACATATACCTGACTGATTAAGGATTAGTGTTCGGAAGAAAAACCGCGCGGGGAAGAACCCAATAATTGCAAACTAAAACCTAACCAAAAATTCAACCGGCCAACTGCCTCGCGGCAAAACGTGCCGACCTGACTATCCGGGGCGCTCCCCCGCTGCGGTATAACTTTCGTTCTGGTTGCAAATGTACGAATAATTCCACAAATCCGGTTTTGCAAAATCATTAATTTTTCGGAAAACAACTAATTTTTTCAGCATTTTTCCGAAAAAACATGCAATTTTCACACACAACCCTCGAAATTTTCAGCATTTTTCCGAAAAACAGGTCAAATTTCACGCATACCATCCAAAATTTGCAATTTTGCGATTTCCGCAAAATCAGAAGCCAAAAAGAACAAAATTAAACCAAAATTCCACAACGACATCAAACCCTGTTTCGGATTTTCCGAAAATGAAACCGACGCCGGAATCGACAAAAAGCCGGGTGCACTGTTATTTTAGTAACAATTTCTTGTTACAATTAAGTAATTAATTTGTACCTTTACGTGCAATTTTGAAACATATCGAAACTATACTCATACTAATCTCTAAATAGTCATGGCAAATACCAAACGTGAAAAGCTGTTCACCGAGTTCCCTCCGGTCCCGACCGAGAAGTGGGAGGAAGTGATTACAGCCGACCTGAAAGGAGCCGATTACGAGCGTAAGCTGGTGTGGCGTACGGGTGAAGGATTCAACGTCCGCCCCTACTACCGCGCCGAAAACCTCGAAGGCATCCGGTTTCTGGGCTCGCAGGCAGGCGAGTTCCCGTACGTCAGAGGTACGCGCAGCCACAACCGCTGGAACGTACATCAGACCGTCGAGGTAAAATGTCCCAAGGAGGCTAACGCCGAAGCGCTGAAGCTGCTCAACTCGGGCGTCGATTCGCTGGGCTTCTCGATCGCGAAGGAAGGCTTCACCGCCGAAGACCTCGATCAGTTGCTCAACGGAATTTCGATCCCTGCGGTCGAAATCACCTTCTGCGGTGTGCAGACGGGCAACGTCGCCGACCTGGTGATCGCAAAACTCGAAAAGGAGGGTCTCGCAGCCGACGCACATGTGGCGTTCTGCATCGACCCCCTTGTGAAGGGCCTTTCCACAAAAGGGGAGTTCTGCTCGCCCAACGGCGAGAAGTGCTTCGCACGCATCGCTGCGCTGATCGAAAAGACCCGCGAGTACAAGCACATCCGCATCGTGACCGTTTCGGCCGGCATCTTCTCGAACGCCGGATCGACCATCGTCGAGGAGCTGGCATTCGCCCTCGCAGCCGGTAACGACTACATCGCCCGCCTGACCGACGCCGGTGTGAACGCCGAGCTGGCAGCCCGCAAGCTGCGCTTCTCGTTCGCGGTGACCTCGAACTACTTCCTCGAAATCGCCAAGTTCCGCGCAGCGCGCATGCTGTGGGCCAACATCGTCAAGGGCTACAACCCCGAGAAGAACTGCGCCTGCAAGATGCACATCCACGCCCGCACGGCAGACTGGAACCAGACTGTTTACGATCCCTATGTAAATATGCTCCGCGGCACGACGGAGGCCATGTCGGCCATCATCGCCGGCGTACACTCGCTGGAGGTTACGCCATTCGACAACGCCTTCGAAACTCCTACGGAATTCTCGAAGCGCATCGCCCGCAACGTCGAACTGCTGCTCAAGCACGAATCGCACTTCGACCAGGTCGTAGACCCCGCAGGCGGCTCGTATTACATCGAAAATCTCACGCAGTCGATCGCTGCCGAGGCTTGGAAACTCTTCCTTGAAATCGAGGAGAAGGGCGGCTATGCCGAGGCCTACAAGGCCGGCTTCATCAAGGAGCGCGTAGCCGCTTCGGCTGCTGCCAAGGACAAGGCAATCGCAACGCGCCGCCAGACGCTGCTCGGTGCCAACCAGTACCCCAACTTCACGGAGGTAGCCCCGAAGGAGATCACGGCCGAGGCCGTCACCCGTCCGGTTGCCGAAGGCAATGTCCTCACGCCCTACCGCGGCGCCATGGCTTTCGAGGCCATGCGTCTGCACGTAGACCGCTCGGGCCGTCAGCCCAAAGCGTTCATGCTCACCTGCGGAAGCCTGGCCATGGCCCGCGCCCGCGCCCAGTTCTCGTCCAACTTCTTCGCCTGCGCCGGAATCCGCGTACAGGACAACACGTTCTTCAAGTCGATTGAGGAAGGCGTGAAGGCCGCACTCGAATCGAAGGCTGAAATCGTGGTAGTCTGCGCTGCGGACGACGACTATGCCGAGGCAGCGCCGAAGGTGAAGGAACTGCTTGCAGGCAAGGCCATCCTCGTGGTTGCAGGCGCTCCTGCATGCGCACCCGAACTGGAGGCCCAGGGCATCACGAACTTCATCAACGTGAAGTCGAACGTCCTCGAAACCCTTAAGTTTTATCTTAAAGAAATGGGAATCTGATCATGAGAGCTAAATTTTCAGAACTGACATACGATGGAGGCGGACAGAAAAGCTGTTGCGCCTCGAAAGGCTGCGGACAGGTAGAGCCGTGGCTGACGGCCGAACAGATCCCCGTCAAGGGCGCCTACACGGCCGAAGACCTCGAAGGCATGGAGCACCTGAACTATGCGGCAGGTATCGCCCCGTTCCTGCGCGGCCCCTACTCGACGATGTACGTAATGCGCCCCTGGACAGTGCGCCAGTACGCCGGTTTCTCGACGGCCGCCGAGTCCAACGCATTCTACCGTCGTAACCTTGCCGCAGGCCAGAAGGGTCTGTCGGTGGCCTTCGACTTGGCTACGCACCGCGGCTACGACGCCGACCACCCGCGCGTGGTGGGCGACGTAGGTAAAGCCGGCGTGTCGATCTGCTCGGTGGAGGACATGAAGGTGCTGTTCGACGGCATTCCGCTCGACCGGATGTCGGTGTCGATGACCATGAACGGCGCCGTGCTGCCCGTGCTGGCCTTCTACATCGTGACCGGACTGGAGCAGGGCTGCACGCTCGACCAGTTGTCGGGTACGATCCAGAACGACATCCTCAAGGAGTTCATGGTGCGTAATACCTATATTTATCCGCCCGAGTTCTCGATGAAGATCATCGCCGACATCTTCGAGTACACCTCGAAGAACATGCCCAAGTTCAACTCGATCTCGATTTCGGGTTACCACATGCAGGAGGCAGGCGCCACGAACGACATCGAGCTGGCTTACACGCTGGCCGACGGTCTGGAGTACCTCCGCGCCGGCGTCAACGCAGGCATGTCGATCGACACCTTCGCACCGCGTCTGTCGTTCTTCTGGGCCATCGGCATGAACCACTTCATGGAGATCGCCAAGATGCGCGCGGCACGTATGCTGTGGGCCAAGATCGTCAAGCAGTTCAACCCCAAGAACCCCAAGTCGCTGGCCCTGCGTACCCACTCGCAGACCTCGGGCTGGTCGCTCACGGAGCAGGATCCGTTCAACAACGTGGCCCGTACGGCTATCGAGGCCATGGGCGCCGCGCTGGGTCACACCCAGTCGCTGCACACCAACGCACTCGACGAGGCAATTGCCCTGCCGACCGACTTCTCGGCGCGTATTGCGCGTAACACGCAGATTTACATCCAGGAGGAGACCAACATCTGCCGCGAGGTAGACCCGTGGGCCGGTTCCTACTACATCGAGACGCTGACCAATGAGATCGCCCACAAAGCCTGGGAGCGCATCGAGGAGGTCGAGAAACTGGGCGGTATGGCCAAGGCTATCGAGACCGGTATTCCGAAGATGCGTATCGAGGAGGCTTCGGCCCGCAAGCAGGCCCGCATCGACTCCGGCGAGGAGAAGATCATCGGTATCAACGAATACCGCCTGGAGAAAGAGGCTCCGATCGACATCCTCGCCGTGGACAACACGGCTGTACGCGAGAGCCAGATCAAGCGTCTGCAGGAGCTGCGCGCCAACCGCGACGAGGCTGCTGTGAAGAAGGCGCTGGCCGCTATCACCGAGTGTGTGAAGACCAAGCAGGGCAACCTGCTCGAACTGGCCGTCGAGGCCGCCAAGGTCCGCGCATCGCTGGGTGAAATCTCCGATGCCTGCGAGGTGATCGTAGGTCGCTACAAAGCTGTTATCCGTTCCATTTCAGGTGTATACTCTTCAGAAGTGAAAAACGACAAATCGTTCGAGCGCGCCAAGGAGCTGTGCGCCGAATTCGCTAAAAAAGAGGGCCGTCAGCCGCGCGTCATGATCGCCAAGCTCGGCCAGGACGGACACGACCGCGGGGCCAAGGTGGTTGCCACGGGTTATGCCGACATCGGCTTCGATGTCGACATGGGTCCGCTGTTCCAGACTCCGGAGGAGGCCGCCAAGCAGGCCGTCGAGAACGATGTGCATGTTGTCGGCGTATCGTCGCTGGCCGCCGGCCACCTGACGCTCGTGCCGCAGATCATCGCAGAGCTCAAGAAGCTCGGCCGCGAGGACATCATCGTCATCGTCGGCGGCGTGATCCCCGCGCAGGACTACGACCAGCTGTACAAGGACGGCGCCGCCGCCATCTTCGGCCCCGGTACGCCGATCGCCACGGCAGCTATCAAGATGCTTGAAATCCTGCTCGCAGAGTAAGAAGCATACCTATTTTCAATCCCCTCCGGAGCATTCCGGAGGGGATTTTTTTATCCTGCAAGCACGAGAATAGGAGTTTTTGCGTTATCTTTACAACCACAAGTTACAACTAACCACAACGCCCTATTTGCATGAAAAAAATCTTCATCCTGCTGCTCGCATGCTGCGCCGGCATCCGGTCGCAGGCTCAGGCCCCGGAAGCGAGCGATGCTCCGGAAAGTGCCGCAACGGAAACCCTCGTTTTCTCCGAACCCGAATTCGTCGGCCAGGCCCTGGCCATCCGGTCCAACAATAAGGCCGAACAACTCGTCCAGGAGAGCCTCGCGCCCCGCCACCGTTCGTCCACCGGCCAGAAACTGTTCGGTATCGGCAAGGACCATATCGACGAAATGACGCTGAAAGGCCCGCAGTCCCCCATCCGGTTCCGGAAAAGCGACGGCATCGCCTTTATCATCCGTGTTCCGGACAACATGATCGACCCGATGTCGGTCATCAGCGTCTTCCGGTTCAAGGTCAAAAAGAAGATGCGGATCGCCGAATACGCGTCGGTCGGGACCTTCGGCGACCAGCAGAGCAACACGCTGGAGCGACAGCCCTTCACCTCGCGCCGGTTCGGGAGCAGTTCCTACCTCATCATCCTCAAGGATGTCCAGGCGGGCGAATACGGCATCACGGTCGATGCGCTCGGCAGCCTGAACGTCTCGACATTCGGCGTCGACGAATAAACACTGCCGGTAAATAAAACGCCCGCACTCGGTAACCGAAGTGCGGGCGTTTCGTTTGAATAGCTCGGGTCAGAGGCAGGCCTCCAGAATCCGGCGGGCCATAGCTCCGTCGACATTCTGCGCTTCGCCGAACTTATCGCCGGCAGCGTTGAAGCGGCGTTCGACCTCGGCAATCGACGGCTCGCCGATACCCTCTTCCGAAAGGCGCGTCGAGAGACCCAGCGAACGGAAGAACGCCTCGTTGGCCGCAATCGTGCGGTCGATACGTTCCTCATCCGAACCCTCGGTGATGCCCCAGATACGTTCGCCGTATTGCAGCAGCTTGCCGCGTTTCTGCTCGCGCAGCACCCGCAGCGTACCGTTGATGACGATAGCCAGCGTCGCGCCGTGCGTCAGGCCGTGCAATGCAGTCAGTTCGTGGCCGATCATATGCGTCGCCCAGTCCTGCGTCACGCCCATGCGAATCATGTCGTTCAGGGCCAACGTCGCCGAAAGCATGTATTCCGACATCGTGTCGTAATCGCGCTCGTCGGCAAGCGCTTTCGGGGCGATCTCGATCACCGTATGCAGGATACCCTCGGCCCAGCGGTCCATCAGACGCGACTGTCCGGGCGTAGTCATATACTGTTCCAGCACGTGCACAAAAGTGTCCGCAAGCCCGCAGGCCACCTGCCGTTTCGGCAGCGAATAGAGCGTCTCGGGATCGAGGATCGAAAAGACCGGATAATCGCCGTAGAAAGCGTATTTTTCCTTGGTTTCGTAGCGCGAAATAACTGCTCCGGAGTTCATCTCGGAACCCGTGGCCGACATGGTGAGGACCGTAGCCAACGGCACGGTCTTTCCGGCCTGCCCCTTGAGCACAATATCCCACGCATCGCCGTCGTAGAGAAGTCCCGCAGCGATGAGTTTCGTTCCGTCGATGACCGAACCGCCGCCGACGGCCAGCAGGAAGTCGACTTTCTGCTCCTTGCCCAACGCAATGGCTTCGCGCAGGGTCTCGACCGAAGGATTGGCCTCGATGCCCCAGAACTCGACGAAATCGCGGCCTTCGAGTGCGGCAACGACCTGGTCGTAGACTCCGTTGCGCTTGACACTGCCGCCGCCGAAGGTCAGCATGATGCGTTTCCCGGCGGGAATGAGTTTCGGCAACCGGGCGATCTGGCCCTTGCCGAAAACCAGTTTGGTAGGATTGTGATAGATAAAGTTGTTCATGGCGAATGTGTATTAACTAATGCAAAGATAACAAAAAGCCGGATAGGTACAACACCAAATTGCATGCGGTCCGGCAAAACTCCCCGACAAATAAAAGTGTCGTTACAACACTAAAGATAGCAAAAAGAACGCCGGACCGGATGGGAAGGGTCAAGCGTTTTTTTGATCGGAGTTGCTGGCGGTATCACACAAGAATCCCCGGACGGATACGTTCCGTTCGGGGATTAGAATAGTGGCGGCAGTACGCCGCGATCATCAATTAGAAGTAGCGGCCGCGCAGGTCCTGAATCTTAGCCATCTGCTGGATAGCCGGAATGGCGAACTGCTGGGCTACGCCCTCAGCCATAGCCTGAGCACGAACCTTCTCGCCTTCGGCAGTCTGCTTGTCATCGGTAACGACATCCTCGACCTGGAAGACATAGACACCCGAAAGTCCCTTCACGGGAGCCGACAGCGCGCCCTTCTCAGCTGATGCGATAGCACCTACCAGACGGGGCTCCATGCCCACGCCGTTCACGTAGAACGAACCGAAGGTCACATCCGAGAAGTCCTCCACCTCCGAACCGAGGCTGGCAGCCTGCTCGGCGAGCGTCGAACCCGAAAGGCTCTTGACGATATAGTCGTATTTCTTGTCGCGGAGCAGCTGAGCGCGGATCTGGGCCGAAACCTTGTCCACCGGAGCATACTCGTTGTCGTCGATCTCGGTCAGCGTGGCGATCACATAGTCCTTGCCTACGTTGAAAATAGCCGAAAGGTCGCCTTTCTTCGCGCCGTGAGCCCAGCGGGCCACCTCACGCGAATCCTCCAGACCACGGATCGTACGGTCGCTCTGGGCGATCGAAGCGACACGGGGCGTCACGGCAGCCGTTGCAGCGGCATCGGCAAATGCATTTTTGGCGTTGACCATGAACGAACCAGCCTGGTTGTGCACGTCGCGGCGCGTAGCGGCCGAAGCCTCCACGGGATAGGTGATCGTAGCCACCTGCACGTGCTTCGAAGGTTTGTCAGCACGGTATACCTGCATCAGTTGGATGGCGTCGCCGGCGGCGATCTTCACGATGTCGCCCTGTTTGGCATTGGCAAGGGCTGTGGCGAACTCGCCCGAGAAGGCCGAGAAAGGCAGCACGCCCACTTCACCGCCATTGGCGGCCGTAGCGTCGTAAACCGAATACTGGGCAGCCGTCTGCGCGAAATCGGCTCCGTTTTTCAGCGCCGTCAGCAGGCTGTCGGCAAGCGCCTCCTGCGTATAGGGCAGCACGATGTGGCGAACGCCCATCGAGTCGGGAACCATCTTTGAATCGAGCACGCGGGCCATCGTCCACTCGTTGTTCTTCAGCACGGGACCGTACATCTCGCCGTTCATCAGCGCCTTGGCCTCCTCGTCGGAAAGCTGGGCGGCAGTGACGTAACCGTCGGCGATCTTGCCGTTGCGGTTGGCGCGAACGAAGGTCTTCACCTCCTCGGCAGCGGCAAACTCACGGCCTACCTCCATGACGTTCTTCTCAAGCGCCAGCAGGTCGTCCTCCGTGGGAGCCACCTCGAACACGACATACGAAATCGTACGCGACGGGGTCTGCTTGAACTGGTTCTTATGGCTGTTGTAGTAAGCCTTCAGGTCGCTCGACGATACATTGACAAGCGAGTCGGGAACAGCCGAGAACTTCTTGCCGGCCCATTTGCCCGAGAAAGTCTTGTTGGCAGCGTCGACACCGCGGGCAACTTCCAGCGAGTTGACGTAAACACCACCCTTCACCAGGCCGAAGTACTTCTGCACCTCACGCTCCAGACGGGCCTGCTCGTTGAGCTGTGCCCACGCATTGGCAGCGTCGCGGTTGGTCTCGGCCTGTGCGAGGAACTGGCTGATGGCAGCCACGTTGTACTCGCCCGTACGGGGATCGGCAAAAGCGTTGTAGAAAGCCTGCGAAGGATGCTGGCCGCTGACCATCGCCAGACGCTCAGGCTCCGTAACGCGGAGGCCCATCCGGTCGAAACCGGGCGTCAGCACATGCTTGGCGATCAGCGACTGCCATACGGCATTGGCCAGCATGGCCGACTGCTGCTCGTCGCTCTCCTGCACGTTGTTCTGCGCCTTGATCTGCTCGTACTGTTCGTAGTACTCCGAATAGTTGATCTTCTCGCCGTCGATCACGCCGACACGCGGGTCGTTACCCGAAAAACCCATTTCGGTCTTCAGAGAGAGGATGAATGCCAAGAGGGCCAGTGCGATAATGATAGAGAGCACGATGCCGAACTTGGTTCGTAAAGTGTTTAAACTTGCCATATAAATTGTTAATTATTCGTATTGTTTCGAATTATCAGCCAAAGGTAGTAAAATTAATTGTAAAAAGAACAGAATAAAAGTAA
>JAEZTA010000090.1 GCA_023443765.1 Bacteroidota bacterium
TGTTCGTCTCGATACTACCCCTGCGGTCGATGACCTTACCCTCAAAGGCCATCGCTTCGGCAAGGGTAGTTTTCCCCGTGCCGGGCGCGCCGATGAGTACGATGTTCTTGATCTCTTTAGCTGAATAATTTTTCATATTCCCGTATGGTTTTAAGGTTTTTCGTTCATTTGGGACCTCATTTCCCGTGCCGCACTCGGACGCAGGGTCCGGCACCGGCCCGGGGCATTCGGTTAGCCGACTATAAATATACAAATTATTCGGGAAAAACAACTCCGGGAATAAAAAAATCGCCCGCAAAGGGCGATTTTTTAAGTCTTCGGGACGCGGCGGTTTTACTTCGCTCCCGCAGGCCGGTAATGTGCCAGTGCGGGCAGGAGAATGCGCTCCATGACCACGTAACCTTCGGCCGTGGGATGCACGCCGTCCTTGGTGTATTCGCTGCGCAGCGAACCGTCATCGGCGGCCATGGCGCTGTGGTAGTCGATCCAGATCAACCCCCGATCTGCGGCATACTGTTTCAGCTGTGCATTGAGGGTGCGGATTTTCCCGGCGGCATCCTCGATTTCCGGGCGCCATCCGAATTTCCCGGCCGGCAGGACCGAGCAGATGATCGGCCGGATACCTGCGGCCATTGCCAGTTCGGCCATCGAAATGACGTTCTCGGTGATATGTTCGATCTCGATCGGGCCGTTGTTCTGGGCAATGTCGTTCGTCCCGGCGAGGATCACGACCGCCTGCGGATGCAGGTTGACGACATCGGCCCGGAAGCGGCAGAGCATCTGGCTCGACACCTGCCCGCCGATTCCGCGGCAGGCGAAATTGTTGTCGGTGAAGAACCCGGGATGGGTTTTGTACCATCCCTCGGTGATCGAATTGCCCATGAACACCACGGTGGGCGGCGTCGTGAGTTGTGCATTGGCTGTGGCGTAGCGGCCGTAGTTGGCCCAGTCGCGCTGCTGGGCCATAAGGGCGGCCGGAAGTGCGAGCACGAGCAGAAGAATCAGTTTTTTCATGGATGTCTGTTATTTTTTCTGTGCCTGGGTGATGTTGCGGGCGTTGCGTTCGTCGTCGTTGCGGCGGCGTTTGCCTCCGAAGCGGCCGAACAGCCATCCTGCCGCGAAAGACGCCAGCAGGAGAATGATGTCGAGGAAAACGTCGGCCAGCCACCGCTGGATGGCGGGCGCGAAATTCCACAGCAGCAGGAAGATGACCAGGATACCCAGCAGTCCTCCGATGATGATCCATTTTTTGTCCATAGGTCCCTGTATTTTGGATTGAACGTTGACTTATTTCCCGACTACGGCTTCGAGTTCTTCGACCGTGACGGGAATTTTCCGGTCGCCGATGATGCGGCTGCCCGAATCCGTCACCAGGATGTCGTCCTCGATGCGGATGCCCCCGAAATCGCGGTAAGCCGCCAGGGCGTCGTAGTCGACGATCCCCTTGTAAAGCCCCTCGGCGCGGCATTTGTCGATCAGCGCCGGGATGAAGTAAAGTCCCGGTTCGTCGGTCAGGATGGTCCCCGGCTCAATGCGCCATGCGGCGCGGTAGACGCAGGTTCCTGACTTGGCCGCCCGTTCGGCGATCGAACTGTAATCGAACGACCGCTCGCCCATCGCTTCGCAGTCGTGCACGTCCATGCCCAGCCCGTGTCCCAGCCCGTGGGGCATGAGCATCGTCATTGCCCCCGCAGCCACGGCGTCGGCGGCCGTGCCTTTCAGCAGCCCCAGCCCGACAAGCCCTTCGGCAAGGGTCATGTAGGCGGCGTTGTGCACCTCGGTATACATCATGTGGGGCTTCACGATGCGCGCCACATGGTCGTGTGCGGCCAGTACGATGTTATAAATGTCTTTCTGCTTCTGGGTGAACCGTCCGCTCACGGGGTAGGTGCGCGTGTGGTCCGAGCAGTAGCCTTCGACGGTCTCGCCGCCGGCGTCGCACAACAGCAGGCGTCCCTCTTCCAGTACGCCGTCGGCATTGAGGTTGTGGAGCGTCTCGCCGTGCTGCGACACGATCGACTGAAACGACACGCCCTGCCCCCGGGACTTGGCGATGCCCTCGATAGCGCCTGCGATCTCGCGTTCCACGACGCCCGGGCGGCACATCCGCATGGCCGTCGTGTGCATGTCGTAACCGATCCGGAAGGCGCGTTCCATCTCTTCGACCTCTTCGGCGCTCTTTTTTTCGCGCATCTCCGCCACGGCGAACATCAGGTCGACCGACTTGTAGTCGTGCAGCAGCGCAGGCTTGATACCCAGCAGCGCCGACAGCTGGAGCTTCGTCTCGCCGCGGTAGGGCGGCAGGAAATGAATCTTGCGGCCCAGCGAAACGGCTTTGCGAAGTCGTTTTTCGAGTTCCGCCATCGGGAACGTGGCCGCGATGCCGACCCCGGCGCCCATTTCGCGCAGCGTGGGCTGCGGTCCGGTCCAGATGATGTCCTCGACGGTGAAATCGTCACCGTACAACGCCTCCTCACCCGTGTCGGCGTCGATCACGCCGGCGACCGACGGCACGTTCAGCCCGAAGTAGTAGCGGAACGAGGAGTCCTGCCGGAAATAGTAGGCGTTGTTGGGGTAATTGTTCGGCGAAAGGGGATTGCCCGGAAGCAGGATGATTCCGCTCCCGATCTTCGTGCGCAACTCGTGGCGGCGCGCGGTATAGGTTTTTGCTGAAAACATGGCGTTATCGGTTTATTGCCCCGAAGACTGCCTGCACCCGGCCGGGGCAGACAGTCGGGAGCGTGTCTTCTGCAAATATAATAAAAATATGCCGGACTGCGGTTGCCGTTACGGGTTTTTTCAGAATTCCACGACCGATCCCCACTCGTCGACCGTGACGCATGCTTCGCGGTTCATGAAAACCGGGAGGTTGGGCGCTTCGTGCCCGGCGGGGAACCCGAAGACGACGGGAATGCCGAGGGGCGCCGTATAGCGGGCGATGATTTCCCGGGCATCCTCCGTCCGGAACGATTTGATATTCTTGATGTCGGTCAGGTGCCCGACCAGAATGGCTTCAGCCCGTTCGAGCATGCCGCTGCGAAGCAACTGCTGCATGAGCCGGTCGAGGCGGTAGGCGCTCTCGCCCACCTCTTCGATCAGCAGGATCGTCGGGCGGCGCATGTCGATCTGCTCCGGCGTACCGATGGCCGAGCAGACGAGCGTGAGGTTGCCTCCGGCAATCGTCCCGCAGGCCGTTCCGGGCTGGTCGAGCGGATGGGGCGGAAGTTCGATCCGCCGGAAAGTCCCCATCAGGGCGCTGCGCAGCGAATCGGCCGAAGCGTCCGTACATGTCGAGTCGGCTGCGAAGCAGGTGGGCATCGTGGCGTGGAGGCTCTCCACGCCGAGTTCCCGGAGCGCCATGTGGAGCATGGTGATGTCGCTGAATCCGACGATCCACTTGGGATCGCGGCGCAGGGGCCTGAGGTCCACGAGATCCAGGAGGCGTACCGAGCCGTAACCGCCTTTGAAGGCGATGACGGCCCTGACCTGCGGATCGTCGATCATCTGCTGCAAATCCCCGGCCCGCAGGGTGTCGTTTCCGGCCAGGTAGTCCGTGCTGTCGCCCGCCAGCAGGTGTTCCCCGAAGCGGACCTTGAGCCCCCAGGCTTCGATGCGGCGGCGAACCTCGGCCGTATCGGCTCCCTGCCGGAGTTTCCCGGCCGGGGCGACGATGCCCACGGTGTCGCCCGGATGCAGGTAGGGCGGGCGGATAGTGGGGGCTTTGGCGAGTCCGAAACCGGGCAGCAGGAGCAATAGCAGCAGGAGCGTGCGAAACATGGCGTTATTTTTTGCGGGTTAATCCTTCGGGCAGGGGCAGGGAGATGCGGGCGAGGCTGATGATTGCGCCCGTGACGGCGAATCCGCCCGCCAGCAGCAGGGCGGTGTGGGTGCTGTTGTCGGGCACGACGTGGAACAGCAGGGCCATCAGCGCGGCGCCCGTCGTCTGCCCTATGAGGCGCGCCGTGGCCAGCATGCCGCTCGCCGAGCCGCTTCGCTCGGGCGGGGCCGAGGCGATCAGGATGCTGTTGTTCGGCGACTGGAACAGCCCGAAGCCGGCGCCGCAGAGCACCAGCCGCCAGATGATGTCGAAATCGGTCGGATGTTCCGGGAGGAATGCCAGCAGGAACAGTCCCGCGGCCATCATCGTAAGGCCCGTGCCGCCCAGGAACCCGGCGTGGATGCGTTCGACCAGCATGCCGGCTATCGGGGCGACAATCATGATGATGGCGGGCCACGCGGTCAGCAGCAGTCCCGTCTGCACGTCGTTGTAGCCGCAGGCTTGCTGGAGATAGAACGGCAGCGCCACCATGGCGAGCATCTGCCCGAGGAACGAGCAGATCGAAGTCAGCACCGAGACCGAGAAGATCGGGATGCGCAGCAGGTCGAACGGCAGGATGGGATAGGGTTCGCGCAGTTGGCTGCGGATGAAGAAGAATCCGATGACGAGCAGCGCCGCGACGCCCAGCGTGAGCAGGCGCGGGTCCAATCCGTGCGAGAAACCCTCGACCGAGGCCATCAGCAGGCCGAACGTCAGGGCGTTCATCACCGCGTCGCGCCAGTCGAACCGGTGCTCGCGTACCCGCACGGGGTTTCCCGGCAGGAACCTTCGGCTGAGCGCCAGCGCGACCAGTCCCATCGGGATGTTCACGGCGAACAGCCACGGCCAGCTGGCTATGGAGAGGATGCCCGCGGCCAGCGTCGGGCCGGCTACCGACGACACGGCGACCACCGTGGCGTTGATGCCCATGCCGCGGCCCAACTGGGCTTTGGGGTAGATGAAGCGGATCAGCGTGGTGTTGACCGAGGTGATGGCCGCGGCCCCGAACCCCTGCATGACGCGCGCCAGCACGAGGGTCTGGAGCGACCCCGAGAGCGCACAGCCTACCGATGCCACTGTGAAGAGCATCAACCCGCCGATGTAGATTTTGCGGTAGCCCACCACGTCGCCCAGCGCCGAGAACGAGAGCAGCGAGACCATGATGGCCAGCTGGTAGGCGTTGACGATCCAGATCGAGTCGGCCGACGAGATGCCCAACTCCTGCCCGATGGTGGGCAGGGCGACGTTGGCGATGGTCCCGTCAATCACCGAGAGCGATACGCCGAACGCTACGGCCAGAATGGCCCACACCCTCCGGGGCATGGGCAGTCCGTCTGCGGGACGTTCGGGGATATGGGGCATTGCGTGCATTGCGACTGCAAAAGTAGGGATTTTTTCGGGCTTTTCCCGCTTAAAAAGCGGTAATACTCCGCGGTGAAGCCCTCATTAATGGTTTAAAGGCACAAGGCCCTCTGCCGGTAAAAACGGTTGCGCTTCCCGGAACTCCCCAAAACGCGAAACCCCGGAGCGTTAACTCCGGGGTTTCGTCACACAACTAAGATGGGTTTTTCCGTTTTGCGGCCGGTAAGAGGACCGCCCCGGGCAAACCCGGTTTTGAACTTTTTATTTTGATTGGTTGCGTTTCTCGGGTCGGGTCGAGTTGAACACTACCGGCGGCAGCTTTCCGGGACGATGTCGCCCTCGGGCTCTACGCCTTTGAGGTATTTGCCGAAGAATTTCTCCATCGCGCGGTAGAAGTCGAAGCGGTTCTCCTCGTTGTGGAATCCGTGGCCTTCGTTGTCTTTGACCATGTAGTCCACCACTACGCCGCGTGCACGGAGTGCGTCGACCATCTGGTTGCTCTCGTTGATGTTTACACGGGGATCGTTGGCTCCCTGAACTACCAGCAGCGGGCTCTTGATCTTATCGGCGTTCAGCGCCGGGGAGTTCTGGGTCAGCATCTCCACCTGCGTTTCGGGGTTGCCGACCATCTCATACATCTGGTCGAGCAGCGGCTTCCAGTAGGGAGGAATGGTGTTCATGAACGAGAAGAGGTTCGAAACACCCACATAGTCTACGGCGCAGGCGTAGAGGTCGGGGTCCTTCACGATGCCCTGCAGTGTCGCATAACCGCCGTACGAGCCGCCGTAGATGGCGATCTTTGCCGGATCGGCGATACCCTTTCCGATCAGCCAGTTCACACCGTCCGTGATGTCGTCCTGCATCTCCTGGCCCCACTTGCCGTAGGAAATCTCGGTGAAGCGGCGTCCGAAGCCCGTCGAACCGCGGAAGTTCATCTGCAATACGGCGTAGCCGCGGTTGGCGAGGAACTGCGCCTCGGGGTTGAAGCCCCACGAATCGCGGGCCCACGGGCCTCCGTGAGGATTCACCACCACGGGCAGGTTTTTGGCGTTGCGCAGGGTCTTGCCTACGGGCAGCGTGAGGTAACCCTCGATGCGCTCGCCGTCGCGCGACGTATACTCGATGGGGAGCATCTCGGCCATCTCTTCCTGCTTGATCCAGGGTTTGAGATCGGCCAGTTTGGTCATCGTGTCGGCCTCGGCGTCGTAGAAGTAGTAGGCGCCTGCCGTGCGGTCGCTGCCGGCGTAGACGATGTATTTGTCCTCGGCCTTGTTTGAACCGCCGATGCCCAGCTCGTAACCGCGCAGGTGGCGCTCCATGCGGCCGAACATGTCGCCGGCTTTCTTATCGAAGAAGTAGCGCGTCGTGCCTTTGTGGCCTTCGTACGATACGCCGAGCAGTTTCTTGTCCTTCTCGCTGTACCACACGCCGTTCAGGTCGTAGGTGTCGTTCGTGTAGAGCACCTCTTTCTCTTCGCACGTCGCAGGGTCCATCAGTACGAGGGCCTCCTTGTCGCGTCCGAGGTTGGTGATGGCGTAGACCATCTTGTTGTCGGGAGCGAACGTCGCGAAGTAAACCGACTCCTTGAAGTTGGTCGTCAGCACGGGGCGGAAAGGCTCGGCTTCGGTCTCGCGGTAACGAATCTGGGAGTTGACGCCGTCGACGATAGCGTAGGCCACGCGCAGGCGGCCGTCGTGGTCGGTCTGCCAGCCCTGTACGTCGCCGGGGTTCTCGCAGAGCATCGTCATCTCACCCGTGTTGAGGTTCAGGCGGTAGGGGTCGAAAATCTGCGGATTGCGCTGGTTCGTGCCGATGATCATCAGCGAGTCGATCTCGTCGAGCGGGTCGATGATCTGGGTCCGTACGCCGGGGATGGCCGTGTAGGCCTTCGGG
>JAEZTA010000012.1 GCA_023443765.1 Bacteroidota bacterium
AGCTGATCCAGAAAGAGCGCGTCGTGCTGAACGACCTCGTGGCCGAAGTGGCCGCCGACATGCAGTTGAAACCCGCCGACGAACGGCTGCGGGTGAATATCGACTTCCCCGACGAGGTCGAAATCGTCGGCAGCCCGTCGCTGCTGGCGTCGATATTCCGCAACCTCGCGGACAACGCCACGGCCTATTCCGGCGGCCGCGACATCTTTATCCGGCTGGTCTCCAACACCGAAGAAGCATGCACGATCCTCTTTTCGGACAACGGCATCGGCATCGGCGAGGAACACCTGCCGCACATTTTCGAACGCTTCTACCGCATCGACAAAGGCCGTTCGCGCAAGCAGGGCGGAACGGGGCTGGGGCTGGCTATCGTCAAAAACGCCGTCGTGATCCACGGCGGCACGATCACGGCCCGCGAGCGCGAGCGCGGCGGACTGGAATTCATCTTCACGCTGAAAAAGCACAGTTAGCCCCCGGACGGCGACCCGGCATATAAAGGAAACGTCCCGTTATTTTCACCCCCACGCAACGACACCGTAACGGCTTTGTAACATCCGTTTCTGAACTTTGCACCGGCAAAGAACCGTAATCGGATACTTCATCGTACCGTCAGCCCGGGGCGGGATCGGCAAGCTGCAATAACGCCGCAGGCGGCAGGAACGACAGCCGGCAACACCGGTACATCGAAGTAGACGATTGCCCAAAAACAAGACAAATCTATGTCCCCTCTTTTCACTGCAATCGTCATTATCCTGGCCCTGCTGGCCGTGATGGGCATTATCGTGGGCGTCGCGAACGACGCCGTCAATTTCCTCAACTCGGCCCTGGGCTCGAAAGTCGCACCGCGCCGCGTGATCCTCTGGGTCGCGGCGGCAGGTATCCTGATCGGCACGCTCACGTCGAGCGGCATGATGGAGGTCGCCCGCAGCGGCGTTTTCTACCCCGGGCAATTCTCCTTCCGGGAGATCATGATGCTCTTCCTGGGCATGATGCTGGGCAACGTGCTGCTGCTGGACATCTACAACTCGCTGGGGCTGCCCACCTCGACCACCGTGTCGATGGTCTTCGGCCTCCTGGGAGCCGCCGTCGCCGCTGCCCTGTTCCGCATCGCCGGCGACCCGGGAACCTCGTTGCAGGACCTCTCGCAGTTCATCAACACAGGCAAGGCGATGGTCATCATCGCGGCGATCCTGCTCTCGGTGGCGCTGGCCTTCGTGGCGGGAACGCTCTTCATGTACATTTCGCGCCTGGTCTTTTCGTTCCGCTACTCCGCGGTCTTCCGCCGCTGGGGCGCCGTATGGTGCGGCATCTCGCTGGCCGGAATCCTCTACTTCGCCCTGTTCAAGGGGCTGAACAGCTCGGGACTGATCCCGACCCGCATTTCGGAGTACGTCGGGGAGCACGTCCTGCTGACGCTCCTCGCATTCTGGGCCGCGGCATCGCTCCTCCTCTACGTCTTCCAGCGCATGCGCCTCAACATCATGCGCATCACGATCCTGTCGGGCACCTTCTCGCTGGCGCTGGCCTTCGCGGGGAATGACCTGGTCAACTTCATAGGCGTCCCGCTGGCAGGTTACGACGCCTGGCAGATCGCCCGCGAAGCCGGCAGCGAAACGATGATGATGGGGGCGCTCGAAGGTCCTGCACGGGCCAACTTCCTGCTGCTGGGCATCTCGGGCATCGTCATGGTACTGACGCTCTTCTTCTCGAAAAAATCGCAGCACGTCACCGAAACCGAGTTGTCGCTCGCCTCGCAGCACGACGGCGACGAACGCTTCGGCTCGACGCTCGTTTCGCGCAGCCTCGTGCGCGCCACGCTGGTGATGAATACCATGTGGACCGGACTGATCCCCACGCGGATACAGAAGGCCATCGACCGCCGGTTCGAACCGCTGCCCGTCGAAGAGCGCTCGTCGGCCCCCTACGACATGATCCGTGCCGTGGTGAACCTCACCGCCGCGTCGATCCTGATCGCCATCGCCACCTCCTACAAACTCCCGCTGTCGACGACCTACGTGGTCTTCATGGTAGCCATGGGTTCGTCGCTCGCCGACCGCTCGTGGGGCCGCGAAAGCGCCGTCTACCGCATCACGGGCGTAATGGCCGTGATCTCGGGCTGGTTCATCACGGCGCTCGGCGGATTCCTCATCGCGCTGGTCGTAACGGCCCTGCTGCTATGGGGCGGCTGGATCGCCGTGGTTGCACTCACGGCGCTCTGCGCCTGGCTACTCATCCGCAGCCACCGCAAGACGCCCGAACTCAAAGACGACGCGGAAAAGAGCCAGTTGCCGCTCGAAACGGCTGAAACGCCCGACGAGGTGCTCTGCGCCTGCATCGGCGAGGTCTGCACAACGATGCAGGAGGTCACGCGCATCTACAACCGCACGCTGGTAGCCGTCTTCAAAGAGAACCGCAAGGTACTGAAAGAGATGGTGCGCGATTCGAACAAACTCTTCGAGGACGCCCGTGCCCGCAAATACAACATCATGCCCACACTGCGCCGCCTGCAACAGTGCGACATCGACACGGGGCATTTCTACGTGCAGGTCACGGATTACCTCTCGGAGGTGACCAAAGCGCTGATCCACATCACGCGCCCGGCGTTCGAGCACATCGACAACAACCACGAAGGCATGTCGAAGGAGCAGATCGTCGACCTGATGCGGATCAACGACCAGGTGGAAGCGATCTTCGACAAGATCAACGGCATGCTCGCGACGAAGGATTTTTCGGACCTCGACCTGGTGCTCGAAATGCGCGACAAACTCTTCGACACGATCGTCGAGGCGATCAAGAACCAACTGCGGCGCATCAACGGCAATCCGTCGGGCAGCACCCGCGCCAGCGTGCTCTACCTGACGATCCTCAACGAGACCAAGACGATGATCCTCCAGTCGCGCAACCTGCTCAAATCGCAGCACTATTTTCTGGAACAACAGAAGTAATACGAATGTAACAGGGCCGTCATTTCGCTGAAACGACGGCCCTGTATCTTTGCATTGTGAAAACGGGAGAGCCCCGATTCACAAGTTGGTTTTAGGTTACATAAGTAGGTTAGTGGGAGATGCAGTGACGGGATGTCGCGGCATCTTCGTGTTTTGTTAAAACACGAAGATGCCGCAGGCAATACACCGACAATCCCTCTAAATCTCCCTTTGAAAAGGGAGACTTAACGTCTCTATTATTTCTCCATATCTTTGAGGTGAATCTCCAGCGCCCGGACCGAAATCTGAATCTCCCAGAGCGAAACACCCAGCGAAGCGATCAGCAGCAACAGCGCGGCCCCGAAAACGTAAGCCGAGAGCAGGACCAGCCCCACATAGAGCAGGAACATCGTCACCACACACAGGAACAGGCTCGACACGCCCAGCGCCTGCATCGTGCGCGTGAGGTGGAGCCGGCGGCGGAGGTTGTCGATCTGCGCGCGCGTCACCTTCGAGGGGTGCTGCAAATGCTGCTCCTTGAGCGTACGCACCAGCTGGGCATAGGACAGGAACCGGTTGGTGTAGGCCAGCAGGATCAGCGACACGGCCGAAAACAAAAGGGCAGGGGTCGTAAGGGTGAGTTCTTCCATAACAGAAAACAGATTAATTAGCGTCGGCATTGCAAAACCGCCCGGCG
>JAEZTA010000115.1 GCA_023443765.1 Bacteroidota bacterium
TGCCGACGGTCATCGCCGCTAAGAAGACGAATGGAGCAATCAATGCTGCATATACCGGCAATCGTGCAGCCATTACACCCAAATCCACACGGACCGGCACCGAAAAAACAGTCCGAACACTCGAAGGGTTCTACGCATTTGAAGATTTGTGGCCCAGCAAGGGTGACTACGACATGAACGACGTAGTCATCAAAGTCGAACGGGAAACGCTCTTCACGTCAGCAAAAACAGAAAAATTCGCTTATCTGCTTACAATTTACAGCACTTATACCACCGGTCTGAACAATGGTTTGGGAATACATTGGCGCAACGGCGATCAAAAATATTATGGCGGAGGAGCCTTCCCGGAAGAATATACCATCAGCCGGACCGGAAACGACAACTTCGAGCCTTATAAACTGGCCGACGAGCAGATTCACTTCCCGTTGGTGGAACGCAACGAAGGCCGTGGTACGCAGCGCTACTATGTATTATTAACCGACAATGTGAAGCACGAAGCAGGTAATACATTTAAAATCACATTTAAAAACGATTTCACGAACGACGGATTTTCGAATTCGAATAATTTCGAAGGATTCTCCGTATTTCTCTACCGTAATCAAGGTACAGACATCACCGCAAACGGTCAAAAAGAAATACATCTCACCAATGAATATCCATCGGAATTGATAGATACCGACTACTTTGGAAAAGGAATCGACCGTTCGTCTCTCGAAATACCAATTTTCTACGCAACCGAAGAAAACTATCCATTCGCCATCTTCCTTGCCGGTGCAACAGATGCCGACGTCGCCAAACTCATCGACCCTGCAAACGAAAAGAGAGCAATAGACCAGGTTTATGCCGGCTACCTCGAATGGGTAAAATCAAACGGCGAAACAAATTCGGACTGGTACAAAAAACAGTAACCAGCCTCAACCTAAAAAATCCCGGAGCACATACTCCGGGATTTTTTCATTTTCAACAACAACAGGTTACTCCAGCTCCAGATTGCTCACCCGGTCGGTCGTCGCAAACCCGAAATCGGGATAGACATAAAGCCCGAAGCGCGGCTCGGTCTCGCCGTGCGTGTAGGCCCAGATCGAGGCGTAATCCTCCGGGTCTTCGCCCATTTTACTCAGTTGGCGCAGGTAAGAGGCCAGCGATTTGTTCTCGACGATGAATATCTCGCCCATGCGGTCGATGATCGGACTGTGGCGGCGCGTCCGGTCGTGGTCGAAACGCAGCAGACGCTTGCCCTCGGCCGTGATGCCCACCAGCCGGAACGACATGCTCTTGCCGATGGCCGGAAGGTTCAGCACACTGCGGTCCGTGGCCAGGAACGGGAGGTGGCATTTACGCATGAAACGGCGGATTTTCCCGGCCGTATCCTTCCCGTCGGCAAGCAGGTCGTCGAGCTCGGCCGCCTGCTCCGTAGTGAGCCGCCCGTAAACTTTCTCCTCGACCTGCTCCTGCATCGAACGGCTGTTGGGGGTGAAAACAGCGTAGTTCTCCTGGAATCCCTTGACCGAGAAGGTATAGTAACACACCACGCCGAGCGAATTGAGCACCTGCCTCAGGCGCGTGGTATGCCCGCGGCGCGATGCGGCCACGGTGTAAACCAACTGATTGGTGATCAGCCACCCCGCCGAAAGGATTTTCCGGATGGCCTCCTCGGCTTCGGGCGTCACTTCGAGCGGCGTCTGGAAATGGGTCTGGATGATGAACTGCTGCACGCCGACCGCCGAAGCCTTTTCGCGGAATTCGCGCAGGATTTCGACCAGTTCGTCGTTCACGCGCATCGGCAGGTAGGCCGGCAGGCGCGACCCGAGGCGCACACGCTGCAATTCGGCGTACTTCTCCCCGTCGGGGCGCCCGGCATTGGCCCGGCGCTTGCGGTAGGCCATGCGGTAGACCGCTTCGAGGATATTGCGAAGCGTCTTATTCTGGCTCATCAGGGCATCGCCGCCCGTGATGAGGATGTCGCGCAGCTGGGTATCCTCCTCGAAATAGGTCATCAGGCGGCGCAACTTGTGGTCCCAACTCTCCTTCGGACGCAGCGCCTCGAACTCAAAATTGAGGCGCTCGCTCTGGAAATCGTACATCCGCTGGCACGAGGCGCACAATCCGCCGCAGGCGCGGCCCATCGTATCGGGAATCAGGATCGCCACCTCCGGATAACGACGGTGGATGTTGTGCCCATCGGGCAGCAACCACCCCGCAGCGTTGGGTTTTCCGGCCTCGACGACATCCTCGCGCTCCCAGGCGCGGATCGACCCGTAGGTCTCGACCAGATGCGGCGAATAGAGGATGTAGCTACGGATGGCGGCATCGTCATAACCGTCGCCCGTCACGTCGAGCAGCGAAAGATAGTAAGGCGTGGCGAAAAAGGGCATGCCCTTCTTGCGGGCTTTCGAAAGCAGGTACATCGTCTCCGACGAAAGCGAATTGCCCAGAAAGCGGTTCAACTCCGAAGGACTTTTCACGGCCATCGCCAGTTGGAAGCGGAAATCGCCCCACCAGTCGACCACCTGCCGGTATTTCTCCTCGTAACTCATGCCGTCGGCGAACAGGAAGCGCGACGGGGTTTTCGACTTGCGGTTCTCGATCTTCTGGATCAACAGGTGCAGCATCCGCTCGCGGTTGTCCGCCCGAATAGCCTGCACCTCCCCGTCCAGCCCCGAGGGCCAGCGTTCGGTGCGGTTGCGCACGCGCTGCGGCGACGGCAGCGGAATCCCGGGCGCGTCCAGCAGGCTGAAAAGGTGGTAGAGGTCGACGAACAGGTCGGAAGACATCTCCCGGTTTTCCAACCCTCCGGAGAGGAACTGCCACAGCAGCGTGAGGGTTTTCACCTCCATCTGCCGGTCAGTGGATAGCTCGTAGACCTCCCGTCCATCGAAGTCGATCAGCAGGCGGATTTGCTCCGCCGCTTCACCTTTCGCCGCCCGGTGCCCGTCGACGAACTCCCGGAGCCGCATGCGGAACTGTTCGCCGTCGCCGCTGGCGTCGGCAAGAGCCGCAAGTTCCGGAAGCTCCTGGCGGAAAAGCAGTTGGAGCTGAGAAAGGGTCAGTGCAAGTATTTTCTTTTGTTTCATAAGCATATGCCTTTAGGAATTGTAACCATTCAAAACCGGCCAATGAAATCCCGAACGGACCGGCCTTCAAAATATAGGCGGGGCGATAATATAGTAAAAAATTTAAAGATATACAAGGACCTCTCTGCAAATTCATCCGTTTTGACCCAAAAGTCCCCGAATTTTTCACAAAATAAACTTTGAGTGTTCCTTTGGCAGGTAAAAATACAAGGTTTCGTTCTGCAACTTGTGAAAGTTTCGATTTTTTACTATTTTTGTTCCGATACATCATTCGCCCAACCCAAACAACCGAAAAATGAAAAGACTGCTGTTGCTCGCATTCTTCGCCGCCACGACGGCCTCGGCGAAAGCCCCTGCCGAACGCTGGCTCGATCCCGAATGTTTCGATGTCGGCCGCGCCCCGATGCGCACGAGTTTCATCGCCTTCCCCACGGCCGAAGAGGCTATTCCCGAAAACGACTACACCCGCTCACCCTTCTACCGCACGCTCAACGGCGAATGGACGTTCCTGCGCGCAGACCGCCCGGGAGCCGAGCCCGAAGGATTCTTCCGCGCCGGGTACGACGATTCGGCATGGGGCGTAATGCCCGTGCCGGGAATCTGGGAACTCAACGGCTACGGCGATCCGGTCTACACCAACAAACCTTACCCGTGGCACAAATTCTTCGAGATGCGCGCCCCGCTGGTCCCCTACGAACAGAACTACACGGGCCTCTACCGCCGCACGGTGACGGTTCCCGCCGACTGGAAGGGCCGCGACGTATTCGTCCACATCGGTTCGGCCACCTCCAACGTGACACTCTGGGTCAACGGCCGCGAAGTGGGTTACAGTGAAGACAGCAAACTCGAAGCCGAATTCGACATTACCCGGTTCCTGAAGCCGGGCAGCGACAACCTGATCGTCATGCGCGTCAACCGCTGGTGCGACGGCTCGTTCCTCGAAGACCAGGACTTCTGGCGCCTTTCAGGCATCGGCCGCGACTGCTACCTCTACGCCCGCGACAAACGCCGGCTGGCCGACGTGCGGCTCACCCCCGACCTCACAGACAACTACCGTAACGGCACACTGCGTGCCGAAATCGCTACGACGGCAGGTATCAGTGGCGTACGGCTTACCCTCCGCGACGCAGCGGGTAAAGTACTCGACACCCGCACGCTCAAGCCCCGCCGCAACAGCGCCGAAACGCTGTTCGAGGTCGCCGCTCCGAAACAGTGGAGCGCCGAAGCTCCGAACCTCTATACCCTCACGGCCGAAGCCCTCGCCTCCGACGGTTCCGTGACCGAAGCCGCGGCCTTCCGCGTCGGATTCCGCAAGGTCGAGATTCGCGACGGACAGTTGCTCGTCAACGGCAAACCGATCCTCATCAAGGGTGTCAACCGCCACGAGATGGAGCCGAACACGGGCTACTGCGTAACGCGCGAAGAGATGATTCGCGACATCCGCGAGATGAAGCGGCTCAACATGAACGCCGTACGCACGTGCCACTACCCCGACACGCCGCTGTGGTACGACCTCTGCGACGAGTACGGACTTTATGTGGTGGACGAAGCCAACATCGAGTCGCACGGCTATTACTACCGCGACAAGGCGAAAAACCTCGCCGGCAACCCCTCCTTCGCCGCCGCGCACCTCGACCGCAACAAGCGCATGGTGTACCGCGACTTCAACCACCCCTCGATCATCATCTGGAGCACGGGCAACGAGGCCGGAAACGGACCCAACTTCGAACGTTGCTACGACTGGATCAAGGCTTTCGACCCCTCGCGCCCCGTGCAATACGAGCAGGCCTCCTACCACAAGGACTACAACACCGACATCGTCTGCCCGATGTACTGGAGCTACGAGCAGTGTGAGAAATACCTCGTCGAGAATCCCACGAAACCGCTGATCCAGTGCGAATACGCCCACGCTATGGGCAACTCGCTGGGCGGCTTCAAGGAGTACTGGGACATGACCCGCCGCGAACCCAAATACCAGGGCGGATTCATCTGGGACTTCGCCGACCAGGCCCTTGCCTGGCGCAGCCCCGAAGGCAAGCTAACCTACCGTTACGGCGGCGACTACAACTCCGTCGACGCCTCCGACAGCACCTTCTGCTGCAACGGTGTACTGGCTACCGATCGCACGTGGCATCCCCACGCTTACGAAGTGAAGCAACAGCACCAATCGATCCACACCTCGCCCCGCGACCTAAAAAAAGGCATTGTGGATGTTTATAACGAAAACTTCTTCACCGACCTTTCACCCTACCGCCTCCTCTGGGAGATCACTTCGGATGGACGGCCTATGCTGAGCGGCATCGTCGAACACCTCGACATCGCTCCGCAGGCCACTGCCGCCGTGACACTGGGCTACAAACCCGAACAGGTCTATGCCCTGGGCGGGGAACTGCTGCTCACGGTACGCTACCAGCTCCGCGAACAACAGGGCCTGCTCGACGCACTCTACGAAGTCGCTGCCGACCAGTTGACACTGCGCGAAGACGATCCCGCAGCCCGCTTTGCCGCAACGGCTCCCGCCGGAACGCTCCGCGTCGCAGACAAGACCGTTTCGGGCGAAGGGTTCTCGGTCACGTTCGACCCTGCCACCGGATTCATCCGTTCCTACCGCCTGCGCAACGTCGAGTTGCTGGCAGGTCCCATCCGCCCCAACTTCTACCGCGCTGCCACGGATAACGACCTCGGCGTACGCCAGACCGGAAAATACCCCGACAGCCGAATGTGGGCGAAGGCCGAACCGAAACTCGCCAGCTTCACCCTAACGCCCGGCGACAACGAGGTAAAAGTCGCTGCCGACTACACGATCCCCAGCGTAGGCGCACGCCTCAGCCTCACGTATACCATCACCGCCGACGGCTCGATCCGCGTCGGCGAGGCCATGACCGCCGACCCCGCCCGCAAGGACGTTGCCGACCTGATGCGCTTCGGCATGGCCTTCGAGACCCCGGGCATGTTCGACGCCGTCGAATACTACGGTCGCGGTCCGATGGAAAACTACGCCGACCGTTCCAGCGCCGCCCTCGTGGGCCGCTATGCACAACGCGTCGCCGACCAGTTCCACATGAAATACGTCAGCCCGCAGGAATCGGGAACGCGCAGCGACCTGCGCTGGTGGCGACTGACCGACGCTTCGAGCTTCGGCGTCGAAATCTGCTCCGACCGCCACTTCTCGGCATCGGCGATCCCCTACTCCATCCCGCAGCTCGACAACGGCTCGCCGGAATATGTCCGCCACCCGAGCGATCTCACGCCCGACGGCCGCACGCATGTCAACATCGAGGGCGTCCAGTCCGGCCTGGGCTGTGTCAACAGCTGGGGCCGCCTCCCGCTCCCCGAATACCTGCTGCCCTACGGCGACTACTCATTCAACTTCCTCCTGCGGCCTGTGGCCGGAGGTCGATAGCCCGACGGCCAACCAACAGAAGAGCCGCAACCCGGAAATGGATTGCGGCTCTTTTGTTACGAATCAATAAACAAGCCCCGGCAGTGATTTGCCAGGGCTTGCTAAATGGTTGACCTTCGGTTCTATTTTCGTGTCTGAAGATATGCTTCGTGAAGACCGTAATATTTCATTTTGAACAACACATAGGCAACGGAAAGCAATACCACCACCACCCCGAAATAAACCCACCCGTTGACCGGCAGGTAGATGGCCCCAAGCGAGATCACAGCCTGCAAAAGCGCATAGATCGCAGAAACGACCACATGCGGAATCTTCAGCTCATTAGCCATCAACTGGTAGGCATGTTTCCGGTGCGCTTCGAAAATATTCTCCCGCAACAGCAACCGGTGGCAAATCGTCAACACCGAGTCCACCCCATACACCACAAGGAAAACCAGATACCAAAGATTCCCGGTTCGAAGGATCAATGCGCCGAGCATGAAAAGGAGGATAAAGGCGATGGAAACTGCCCCCACATCACCCGCAAAACACCGGGCATTCGGACGAAAATTGAACCAGCAGAACACCACCACACTCAGAACCGTCACGTAAATCAATTGCGGATCGACGAATGGTTCCCGCACATTGACAACAGCCAGCGGCACCAGCACTGCCAACGAATAACCACCTGTAATCCCGTTGATTCCGTCCATGAAATTATAGGCGTTGATGATACCCGTACAAACGATCCATGCCGGAAGGAGATACCACCACTGCCCCGCTGCAAAAAGCCCCAACTGGTAAAACATCAGCAGCATGGCGGCAAAATGGACTACGATCCTGATTTTGTTGGGAACCGAATGAACATCATCTGCAAAACTGATTGCCGCAATCAACGTCAACCCCGCCAGAAACCACGGATATTGAAATCCACAGAAAACAGCATAAAGCCACACTCCGAAGAGGAATATAACGCCACCGCCGCGAAGTGTAATCTGCTTGTGCGAACTTCTCAGATTGGGCTTGTCGATGATATTAAAATGGTCGGCAACCCGGAAATAAAGCAACTCGATAAAAACGAGTAAAACACCAATGACAATTAATTTCATTTCGTATGAAAACTTTTCAGGGTCTCCATTAACCCGTCTTCAGCCCGTACTGGCATCCGGTCAACACCAAGCGCCGTCTTGAGTTTTGCATTCGACACTACATAGTTCTCGGTCAGTTTATGCAACCGGTCAGTATTAAGCGGAAGGTGCATAACAGATCCCAATTTTGCACACTGGACTACAACCGACTTACGGATTCGGAGAATATGTGCTTTCCGGCCGAGCGAAGCACAAATAATCCGTATCAATTGATTCGTCGATAAAGACTCATCGTCAGCCATCTGGTAAACTCCGGAAGGTACATTTTTGACAAGTAAATTTTCAACGGCAAAAGTCAGATTACCGACCGACGTAAAAGTCCGGCGATTGTCGAATGCGCCCAAAGGCCATGGAATCCCCCACTTCACCACACTGTAAAGCAGATTCAGATTACCCTTGTTTCCCGGCCCATGAATCATGCAGGGACGCAGAATATAAACAGATTTACCAACCGGAATCTCTTTAGAGAGAATGTATTCTTCCGCCCGAATCTTACTCTCACCATAAGGCCCGACAGGAGCCGGCGCAACCTCTTCTGTCAAGACATCTCCGGGTACAAAATCCGCAGCGGCTTTCACGGAACTGAAAAAAATAAATTTTCCAACTCCCGACAGTAAAAAAGAATCGAATATTTTCTGTGTTAACCCCGTATTGATCGTGAAATAACTCTCTGCCGCCGAACGATTTTTCGTATCATGCGCTTTACCCGCCAGATGGATAATAGCATCCACATCGGGAATCCGACCTTTCTCAAGGTCCTCCCAGGCATATGTCCGGATTACCCCTGGTTTTTCGGGAGCGATAATATCCAATCCATAAATCTCGCAAGAAGCTCCTAAAGCCGCAACGAGATTAGAACCCACAAAACCGTGGATTCCACTGATAAGGAGTTTCATAAAAAAGGAGTCGTTATAGCGTAATGCTTTTAACCGCAGCCCAATCGATCATTGAATCCGCTTCTGCAACATTCACAAATTTGAAATCGGCCAAAAGCTGCTGAAATTTAGGAAATGCCGTTTCCAATCCGACATAACTTTTGAACCGCCGCATCCTGGGCAGGGTCTTGATGACCGGCTGCCTCGGATCGAAATCCCGTGGATGAAAATAAGTCATCATATACGGTGCTTGCCGTCCCCACCGCCGAATTAGCCAATAGGGAAACAACCGGAAAAATCCACCTCCGGAGAAAATTAAATTCCGGCCGAATATTGAATGAGTATTTATCGGAAACTCCTTGATGGAATACCCATTGTAATTCAACAGAGAAGGTTCTGCTGTTCCGTAATCGGGAAGTCCACCATAGTCATGATGCGCAGGAAATACCGAACAATCATACTTAAACCCAAGACAGGATAATACTTCAAAAGCCCAGAGGTTATTCTGAGTTATTGAAAACCCAGGTGCCCGAAAACAATTCACCTCCACACCTATCGTATCCTCAATCAACGATTTTGCTTTATATGTATCTTGCTTGAATTCATCCGGCGAAAAACGCGTCGATAATTCATGTTGATACGAATGACAACCAATCTGATGTCCTGCCTGATAAATTTTCCGAATAACTACAGGATGCTTCTCAGCAAGCCACCCCAAACAAAAAAAAGTTCCTTTAAGATTCCGAACAGCCAATTCATCCAGGATCCGATCAACACCTTCATAAATACGAACTTCGTATTTACTCCAATCAAAATCTTCCGATATAAAATCGCAATTATACCAGTCTTCGATATCAAAAGTGAGAATATTCATCGATCTCGTATTATTAATTCGACTCAGGCCTGAATACAGAACAAGTCTACATTATCGAAGCCCTGATTTCGCTTTGCGAAAATCAGGGCTTAACTGCCGTTTCAGATTCCCGATTGTCCCGAAAAAAAATGGAAGAGGATCACCCCAACCATTAATATCTTGATAATAAACATTTTTGCTCAGGAAACGGAACCAATTTGGACTTGTCTTAAAACGTTTTTTACTGTAAAAGAACCACAACACTTCAAATCCCAAATGCCGAAGATAACGGCCGGTATGGTACAGATATGTTTTACGAGGTAAATTCAGATACTCATTTACTAATATTTCACCCCAATCAATCCCTGATACTATCGCTGTTTTCACGCAAGCCGGGACCCTTGGATTCAACTCCATAATCAATAATTCTCCAGACCGGGGATCTTCTATCGTATCGAAATCTGCAAATCCCCGCCAGTTCAAATCCCTTAAAATATTATAACATATCCCGACAATATGCTGGTTTTGCTCAGAAATATTACAACAACTGCTACCGCCATTTTCAGGATACCATCGAAATTTGTGAATTACTGATGAATATTGCAGCTGTCCTTGTTCATCAATATATAGTTGAACTTCGACCTGAGCGCCACCTGCCGGAATAAAATTCTGCAAATGACAAGCTCCGTAGTTTGCATAAATGTCCGGAAACTTTCTCAACAACTCGGCTCTGTCATTCACTAATGTCATTCCCCGCCCTCCACATGTATAGTTGGGTTTGATCAAGAGGGGAAACTCCATTTTTCCAAGATCGACAGACTCAATACGATCTCGGTCAACTGAAATAGTCCTTGGGTGAGGGTATCCTTTTTTTTGGCACAAATCCATTAACTTATGCTTGTCATAACCAGCATCGAATGATGGATAATCAGGCATTATATAATGTGTATAAGCTCCTAATAAAGATTGATTACGACTTAGCAATTCAGCACTTTTATCACTCAACGGAATTAATGCATCAAACTTAAACGTACTGAGCAGATTGACCAATACATCCAAATAAGACGATTTATCTTCCCGAGGAACCAAATGGCGCCCGGAGATATAACGTGAAAAATAGCCATAATTTAATTTCGAGCTAAAAGTGGCATGAACTCGATAACCGTTTCTCGCTAATGACCGGGCGATAGGAAGAGCCTGGGTTCCGTCTCCGTCTAGTAAAAGTATCGACTTCATATGTTATTCGGAAATTATACGTTCGAGATTACTAATACATAAATCTTTCTGGAAATGACGTTCAAAATACCGACGACCATTAGCACCCAAACATTCGAAATCATCAAGATTTGTCAATACTTTTTCTTTAATAATTTTTGCAAATTCCGATACTGCATCTGAAGGCACGGCATATCCGCAATTAGCGGCATTGATAATATCAGCGCTGCCGCCGTCGATCATTGCCAAAACAGGCCTGCCTGCGGACATATAGGATTGTAACCGGGCAGGGACGGTCGCTCGCAAATGCGGCTTCCATGCTTTAAGGGTCAACAGCATAGCGTTAGCCCGACTATAGATTGCAGGCATATATTCAAATGGATATTTTCCCAGAAGAAAGACTGTCTTTTCGAGTTGATTCAATTTTATAAACTCTTCGATGTAGGGCCGCCGACTCCCATCACCGATAAAAACAAATTTGACAGGCGTATCTTTCAGTAAA
>JAEZTA010000106.1 GCA_023443765.1 Bacteroidota bacterium
CTTACGTACTGCGTGCCTACATGCACTACATCGTGGTAAACCTCTACGCCAAAGCCTACAACCCGGAAACGGCAGCCGACGATCCGGGAGTACCCTACATCAAAGAGGATGACAAACTCGACGTTCCATGCGCCAAAAGCACCGTCGCCGAAGTTTATGAAAACATCCTCGCCGACCTCGAAACGGCCCTCAGCCTCAACAGCCTGCCCGACAAACCGATCAACACGATGCGCGTCGGCAAAGCGTTCGCCTACGCCGTGAAGGCCAAGGCCCTGATGTCGATGCACAAATTCCCCGAAGCGAAGGAAGCTGCCGAAGCCAGCCTTGCCATCAACGATTTTATTTACGACCAGCGACCGCTGATCGACGGCGAGTTCGTCCGCCCGTGGATCGACTGCCAGGAAGACCTCTTCACCGCATTCTACGAGCGCCCGAACATCCATGCCTACACCGATGAGATAATGACACAGTTCGAACCGGGCAGCATCTCGTTCAACCACTTCCCCAAGATCGACGAGTCGGGCTTCCCGATCGGTTTAATTATTTACGGCGTTCCGGGACTTACGATGTGGGACAACAACGATTTTTACATGACGACGGGCGGACTGACCACGATCGACATGTACCTGACGCGGGCCGAGTGCCTGATCCGCTCGAACAAAGGCGACGACCTGCAGCAGGCCATGAACATCATCAACACCATCCGGGAAAAGCGCATCGACCCCTACGAGGCCCTGTCGGCCTCCGACCCGATGCAGGCATTCGCCTACCTCAAACAGCTTTCCCGTACCGAGAACTGGTTTTCGTACCGCAACTTCGTCAATCTGAAGCGCTGGAACACCGAAGATGCCTACAAAGAGACGCTTCACAAAAACCTGTTGGGAGAGGAGTTCGAACTGCGCCCCGACTCGCCGCTGTGGATTTTCCCCTTCCCGCAGAACGCCACGAACTACAACCCCAATCTCACGCAAAACTATTAACAACCGAATATGAAAAAGATTCTCTTTGCACTGGCATGCGGACTGATCGCGGCCGCCTGCTGCAAAAACGACAAAACCGCAGCCGAATACCTCACGGAGTATTCCGAATCGGTGCTGGGCTCGAAAGCCTCGGCCGTAAAATTCAACGCCGTCTCGGAGCGTGATTCCGGCACGGAAACGCTGGAAGTCTACGCCGAGCCGAACCCGGCCGACACGATCATCGGCCTCCGGTTCCAGGCCACGAGCGACGATTCGCGCGTTATCTACAACGGTAAGGAACTCTTCGTCATCGGCCTGCGCGACAGTTACACCTATCTGAAGAAGAACGACTACGAGACCTACCCCATCCTCAAACCCTTTATCCCCATCACGGGATACGCCGGATCGCCGTTCTCCTTCGCGCGGGTTTTCCCGAAGATCGTAGCCGACACCACAGCACAGATCGTCCTGCTGGCCGACACGGTGATCAACAAACTCGAATGCCGCCAAATCGGGGTGGTATTGCAGAATAAGAGCATCTACGGCGAGAACCTCTACAAGTTCCCGGCCGACATGCCGCGGGAATTCGGCTACAAATTCGTCTTTTCGAAGAAAGACGGACTACTGCGCGGCGAAGGCTCGGCCAACGACGCCGGAAGTTACGACATGGTCTACTATACCGACTATGTCTTCGACCAGCCCGAAACCGACCGCAAATGGCTGTTCGCCGACTTCCCCGAGGCCAAACCCTACGAACGCATCGAGTACAATATGCTGACCCCGGGAAATCCGATGCCGGCATTCTCGGCCATCGTCGACGGAAAAGGCCCGGTAGACCAAAGCGCATTCGAAGGCAAACCCACGCTGATCCTTTTCTGGACAATGGGCTGCGGCGCTTCCCGGGCAGCAATTCCGGTCGTAAACCGGCTCTACGAGAAATATCCCGACCTCACGGTCTTCGGCCTGAACAACGACGACCCGGAGATGGAATACATCACCAAATTCGTCGGGAAATACGGCATTCGCTACACCGTAGGATTGGGTAACCGCGAAGCTGCACTCGCCTTCGGCGTCAACGGCTGGCCGACCTTCATGCTCTTCGGCAAGGACGGCAAGTTGCGTTATGCCCAGATGGGGCTGGGCGGCACGACCGAAAAGGCACTTTGCGAAGAGATCGAAAAAACCATAGCCGAAAAATAAAAAGTTCACATTTATTTCCGGAAAGCACCCGTCGGCTCGGGTGCTTTTTTTATTGTCCGAAGCGTCTATGGCAGTAATACGAGCCATTCGCCGGCACGCCGCAGCCAGTATCGAGAATTGTTTTTTTCATCATGTGATAGCAACCGCTCACAATTATAGAAAGAAATTAGTACCTTTGTAACTCAATAATCGGGATTCCCTCGGTTGGATTTTGATTAATAGAACACTGATTATTAAAACAATAAAAATACACAATGGCGTTACAATGCGGCATCGTCGGCTTGCCGAACGTGGGTAAATCAACCCTTTTCAACTGCCTGTCCAATGCAAAGGCGCAGGCAGCCAACTTTCCTTTCTGCACCATCGACCCCAATGTGGGCGTAATCACGGTTCCCGACCATCGGCTGATCCGCCTGGCCGAAATCGACAACCCCAAGCGCGTGGTTCCGACGACGATCGAGATCGTGGACATCGCGGGACTCGTGAAGGGCGCCTCGAAGGGCGAAGGCCTGGGCAACAAGTTCCTGGGCAACATCCGCAACACGAATGCGATCATCCATGTGCTGCGCTGCTTCGACAACGGCAACATCACGCACGTCGACGGCTCGATCGACCCCGTGCGCGACAAGGGCATCATCGACACCGAGTTGCAGCTCAAGGACCTCGAAACCATCGAAAACCGCCTCTCCAAGACCCTGAAGCAGGCCACCTCGGGCGGCGACAAGAACGCCAAACGCGCCGTGGAACTGTTGCAGCAATACAAGGCGACGCTGGAAC
Source organism: Bacteroidota bacterium (assembly GCA_023443765.1). Classification (GTDB taxonomy): domain Bacteria; phylum Bacteroidota; class Bacteroidia; order Bacteroidales; family Rikenellaceae; genus Alistipes. The sequence goes on from JAEZTA010000106.1 coordinate 2,937, forward strand.
AGGGACTTTCGGCCCGCACGGTCGAACTTGAAAAGGAGGACCGCAAGCTGGTCGCCGACCTGAACCTGCTGACCGACAAGCCGGTGCTTTACGTCTGCAACGTCGACGAGAAAGGCGCAGCGGCGGGCAACGCCTACACCGAAGCAGTGAAAGCCGCCATTGCGGACGAGAAGGCCGAGATGCTGATCATCGCAGCGGCTACGGAGGCAGACATCGCCGAGTTGGAGAGCTACGAGGAGCGTCAGATGTTCCTCGAAGACCTCGGGCTAACGGAGTCGGGCGTGGCGCGCCTGATCAAATCGGCCTACAAATTGCTGAACCTCGAAACGTTCTTCACCACGGGAGCCGACGAGACCCGCGCCTGGACCTACCTGCGCGGCATGAAGGCCCCGCAGACGGCGGGCGTCATCCATACCGACTTCGAGAAGGGATTCATCCGCGCCGAGGTCATCAAGTACGACGATTACACGACGCTGGGATCGGAAAAGGCCTGCCGCGATGCAGGTAAACTGTCGATCGAAGGCAAGGAGTATGTCGTGCAGGACGGTGACATCATGCACTTCCTGTTCAACGTCTGACGCCGCAAACCGCGATCGTAAAAAAACAAAAGATAGAGCTATGGCAAGACCTGTTCGGGTGCGTTTCGCACCCAGCCCCACCGGACCGCTGCACATCGGCGGCGTCCGCACGGCACTGTACAACTACCTGTTCGCCCGCCAGCACAAGGGCACGATGATTCTGCGCATCGAGGATACCGACTCGCAGCGGTTCGTCCCCGGCGCGGAGGACTATATCCTGGAATCGCTCAAATGGTGCGGCATCGGGATCGACGAAGGCGTCGGCGTCGGTGGCCCCCACGCCCCCTACCGCCAGAGCGAACGACGCGAAATCTACCTCAAATACGCCCTGCAACTCGTCGAAGCGGGCTGGGCGTACTATGCTTTCGACTCCGCTGAGGAATTGGACACCCTGCGTAAGGAGGCCGAAGAGCGCGGCGAGGCGTTTGCCTACAACTACGCAGTACGCGAAAGACTGGCTACCTCGCTGGCGCTTCCGGCTGACGAAGTTCGCACGCGGATCGACCGCGGCGACCAGTGGGTCATCCGGTTCAAAATGCCCGAAAACGAGGTAGTCAAAATGGACGACCTGATCCGCGGCCACGTGGAGGTCAACACCTCGACGCTGGACGACAAAGTGCTCTACAAATCGGCCGACGCGCTGCCCACCTACCACCTTGCGAACATCGTCGACGACCGCCTGATGGAGGTGTCGCACGTCATCCGCGGCGAAGAGTGGCTCCCGTCGCTGCCCCTGCACTACCTGCTCTACAAAGCCTTCGGGTGGAGCGACCTGCAACCGCAGTTCGCCCACCTGCCGCTGCTGCTCAAACCCACGGGCGGCGGCAAACTCTCGAAACGCGACGGCGACAAGATGGGATTCCCCGTCTTCCCGCTCTTCTGGACATCGCCCACCGGGGAGACCGCCCACGGCTATCGCGAAGACGGCTATTTCCCCGAAGCGTTCATCAACATGCTGGCCCTGCTGGGCTGGAACCCCGGCACGGAGCAGGAGATTTTCTCGATGCAGGAACTGATCGACAACTTCTCGCTCGAACGCGTCTCGAAATCGGGCGCGCGTTTCCAGCCGGACAAAGCCAGGTGGTTCAACGCCCAGTACATGCACCACAAGACGGACGCCGAACTGGCGGCGCTCTACCAGCCCATCCTGCGCGAACACGGCATCGAGGTGTCGGACGCGAAGGCCGGCAAGGCCGCAGGCATCATGAAGGAGCGCGCGACGTTCACGACCGACCTCTGGGACCTCACGGCGTTCTTCTTCGAAGCCCCCACGGAGTACGAGGAGAAACAGGCCAAAAAGTACTGGAAAGGCCAGAATCCCGCCATCCTCGCAGAGCTGCGCGGCGTGCTGGAGGGCATCGACGACTTCTCGCTGGAAAACACCGAGCGCATCGTCCACGCCTGGATCGAAGAGAAGGGCTACGGCATGGGCCAGGTGATGAACACCCTGCGGCTGGCCCTCGTGGGCGCCGGAAAGGGACCGGGCATGTACGATGTCACGTCGTTCATCGGCAAAGAGGAGACCCTGCGCCGTATCGACAACCTGCTGACCAACTTAAAACCTGCTGAATAAATGGTACAGATCGAACAACACGTCTGGGGCATGACCCCGGAAGGCGAAGCGATTATCCGCTACACGCTGCGCAACGACAAAGGCGCCGAAGTGCAGCTTTCGAACTACGGTGCGGCGATCGTCGCCGTGACGATGCCCGACCGCGAGGGCCGCATGGCTGACGTGGTGCTGGGCTATAAACATCCCGAAGGCTACTTCTTCGACGGAGCCGCCTCGGGCAAGAGCGTGGGACGCTGCGCCAACCGCATCGCCTTCGGGCGCATGACGGTTGACGGCAAGGACTATTCGCTGGAGGTCAACAACGGCCCCAACCACCTGCACGGAGGCACAAAAGGATTTGCCAACCGTCTCTGGGAGAGCCGCGTGGAGACCAACCGCGTGGTGATGTCGCTCATCTCGGAGGACGGCGACCAGGGCTATCCCGGCGAACTGTGCGTCGAGGCCATTTTCGACTTCGACGACGACAATGCACTGGAAATCACCTATCTGGCCCGAACCGACAAAACGACGGTGGTGAACCTCACGAACCACGTCTACTTCAACCTTGCGGGCGAAGGCAGCGGGTCGATCCTCGACCATGAGTTGCGTCTGAACAGCTCGAAGATACTGGAAATGAACGACAAGCAGATTCCCACGGGCAAGCTGCTCGACGCAGCGGGAACTCCGCAGGATTTCCGGGAGTTCCGTTCGTTCCGCGGCGGCATCGACTCGGAGTTCAACCACATCCGCGATTTTCGGGGCTACGACCATCCGTTCGCCATCGACGGCTGGAAGCCCAACATCCTGGGTGAGGTCGGTTGCCTGCGCGAACCCAAATCGGGCCGCAAGGTAACGGTGCTCTCGTCGCAGCCCAGCGTGATGATCTACACGGGCAACTGGCTCTCAGGCGGATGCCCCGAAACCAAGTCGGGAGGCCGCTATGCCGATTACGACGGTGTGGCGATGGAGTGCCAGAACTACCCCGACGCCGTGAACCACCCCGAGTTCCCCTCGCCGCTGCTGAATCCCGGTGAAACCTATTGCCAGAAGATCGTTTTCCGCTTCGGAACGTTCTAACGACAAATACTTATATAGTTAAGCCTCGCCTCTGCGGCGGGGCTTTTTTTTGTGGGCTGCAACAGCTGTTCTTTACCGCTTTTCGGTCGGCAGTTAACGCGGCTCTCACCCGCGGATGGTTATGTACTTTTTGACCGCAAAAAGTACCAAAAACTCCCCGACGGATGCCTCCGCCTACGACAAACCGTCTAACGCTGGCTCCGGGCAACTATTCGCGGGTTTGCAAGCAAACCGTCCCCTCCGCTCGCGCTTTTAGCCGGTTTGTCGTTTGACGGCTCCGGCATCGAGTCGGGTGTATTCGCCGCCGTTGGCGGCGTGAGGAGCGAAGTGGTGGCAGCGGGAGATCGCCGCATTATCGCTTGGAGCGGAAAAAGAACGGACAAAAGCCCGCGCGCCCGGAGCGGGAAGCTGCATAGTCTTGTTCTTGCTGCACTCGCTCAGCGCGGGCCGAACGACGTTCCCGCGAAAGCGACATGCGGATGGTTTTGGTGCTACCTTTTGCCACCAAAAGGTAGCTATACCCCGCGGGCGAAACCCGCGGTTAACCGCCGCCCGAAAAGCGGCAATAATCCCCGGATCGTAAAACGATCCGTCGTCCGCCCTGCCCCCCCCGTGGGGCGGACGAAATAGGTAAAAACCGGGTGGAACGGATCGCCATATTCCGTAACACAGTAACGCCGTAACAGGGGCGTGTTACAGCGTTACGAATGTTACAAACGTTACGCCCTGCTGCAAACCATACAAACAAATAACACACTGACTTACAATAGAATATAAAATAAAAGACTAATTTTTAATTTTTAATTCTCCATTTTTAATTCTTAATTGCTACCTTTGCCGACGATATTTCAAAGGGGTGCCTTACTGTCAGGCTGAGATTATACCCATTGAACCGGAGACGGGTAATGCCGAGACCGGGACGAAGCGTAATCAACAACACATACCCCTTTTCAGTCTATTAACTCAAAAAGTTTAACGATGAAAAGGATTTTTCTGATTCTTGCGGCTGCCGCGCTCTGCCCGGCCGCACAACTGAGCGCCGAGCAGGCCGGGACGACACGCACCGAAACGGCGCGTCCGACGGGCCGGGGCGAAGCGGATTCGGTGCGCATGTACCGTTTGCAGGAGGTCGAAGTGACCGCCACGCGGGCTTCGAAGACCACTCCCGTAGCCTACTCCGACATCACGCGCCAGCAGATCGCCCGCAACAGTTACGGGTTCGACATCCCGTCGGTGCTGGCCCTGACGCCCTCGATGATCGCCACCAACGAGACCGGCATCGGCATCGGTGGCACGTCGATGCGCCTGCGCGGCACGGACGCCACGCGCCTCAACGTCACGATCAACGGCGTGCCGATGAACAACCCCGACTCGCACTCGATGTACTGGTACGACACGCCCGACCTGATTTCGGCCGTGGGGACCATTCAGGTGCAGCGCGGCGCAGGCATCTCGACCAACGGCACGGGAGCCTTCGGCGGCGCGATCAACCTATCGACCGACGTGCTCCAAACCGAGTTCGGGGGCGATGCTTCGCTCTCCTACGGTTCGTACAACACGAACAAGCAGGCCGTACACATCAATTCGGGGCTGATGGGCGGCCACTGGCTGGTGGATGCGCGCCTGACGCACATCGGTTCGGACGGTTACATCGACCGCGGAGCCACGGACCTCAAGTCCTACATGTTCCAGGGCGCCTACTACAACGGCAACACGATGCTCAAGTTCGTCTCCTTCGGCGGCAAGGCCAAAACCGGACTCACCTACACGGGCGCCACGAAGGAACAGATGCGCCTCAACGGACGGCGGTTCCACACCGAGGGCATGTACTACACCTCCAACGGTCCCCACTCCTACTATTACATGGACGGCGACAAGGTGGAGCGCGCGACGGTCGACTATTACGACGACCAGACGGACAACTACCTGCAAATCAACAACCAACTGGTTCTGAGCCACCGTTTCAACGAGAAGTGGACCCTCAACGCCACGGGTTTCTACACCTACGGCTACGGCTACTACAAGCAGTATAAGGCCGGGCGTACGCTGGCCGAATACCTCAACCTTCAGACCGACATCGAGGAAGCCGACCTGATCCGCGAAAAGATCATGCGCAACCACCTGGGCGGCGTGAACGCCTCGGCGGGCTACTCCGTGAAGAACCTCGACCTGACGTTCGGCGGTTCGTGGAGCTACTACTCCTGCCCCCACTGGGGTGAGCTGGACTGGGTCGACGGGCTGGACAAGAGCCAGATCGGGGGCCGCTGGTACGACAACGATGTCGACAAGCAGGACGCCAACGTCTTCGCCCGCGCATCGTGGACCGTCGCCCGGGGCCTGAACCTCTTCGGCGACCTCCAATACCGCTATGTCAGCTACCAGACCTGGGGCGTCAACGACAACTTCGTCTCGGAGGAGGTGGGCATGCAGCCCATCGACGTGGACGAGCGCTACCACTTCTTCAACCCCCGCGCCGGCGTGAACTACACGTTGGCCGAGCGTAACAAATTCTATTTCTCGTTCGCCATTGCGCAGAAGGAACCCACGCGAAGCGACTTCACCGACCGCTACAAGTTCGCCGCCGACCAGACCGCGCCTTCGTCGGAAAAGCTCTACGACTACGAACTGGGCTACACCTACACGGCGCCGCGCCTTTCGCTGGGTGTGAATTTCTACTACATGAAGTACAAGGACCAGCTCGTCCCGACGGGCATGGTCAACGACGGCGACGACGCCCTGAACGTCAACGTGCCGGACAGCTACCGCCGCGGCGTGGAGCTTTCGGCGGCGTGGAAGGTCGCCAGATGGTTCACGGCTTCGGCCAACGCCACCTTCTCGCAGAACCGCATCGAAAACTACGTCGACGCGCTGAAAAACAGCCCCACCTACGACCAGAACCTGGGCGACATGACCATCGCCTACTCGCCGTCGTCGATGGCCGGGCTGCTGCTCGACTTCCACCACAAGGGCTTCGAGGCGGTGCTGCACACGCAGTATGTCGGCAAGCAGTATTTCACCAACAACGAGAACGACGCCCTGTCGCTGAACTCCTACTGCGTGACCAACCTCAACCTGGCTTATACGTTCCGCACCCGTTCGGCGCGCAGCGTGCGGCTGGGCCTGCTGGTCAACAACCTCTTCAGCACGGAATACGAGGGCAACGGCTACGGCTACTCGTACATGGACACGTGGAGCGGTCCCACGCCCACGCGCATCGACGAGGCCTACTACTTCCCGCAGGCCCCGCTCAACGTGCTGGCGAACGTGACGGTAAAATTCTAAACCGATGGATTGGAAACTCATCCTGCAAATCGCCGGAGTACTGCTCGGACTTTTGTACCTGTGGCTCGAATACCGGGCCGACATCCGGCTGTGGATCGTGGGGCTTATCATGCCCCTCGTTCACGGCGCGCTCTACTACAAGTCGGGGCTGTATGCCGACTGTTCGATGCAGGTTTACTACGTACTGGCAGGGCTTTACGGCTGGATCGTGTGGCACAACGCCCCGAAAAAGCAGTCGCAGGCCGTCGCAATCGGGCATACGCCCCTGCCGCTGGTCCCGGCGCTTGTGGGAGTTTACGCCGTCGCGCACGTCGCGTTATACCTGCTGCTGACCCGTTTCACCGACAGCACCGTGCCCTTCTGGGATGCGGGGACCACAGCCCTGTCGATCGTGGCGATGTGGATGCTCTCGCGCAAATTCGTGGAGCAATGGCTCGTGTGGCTGGTCGTGGACGTGGTCACCGTCGGGCTTTACCTCTACAAAGGTCTTCCGCTGACCGCCGGGCTTTACACCCTCTACTCGGCATTGGCCATAGCGGGCTACCTCCGCTGGCGGCAAGCCGCCCGCCCGGCGTAAGACGCCGGATGTAGGCGGCGAAGGACTGTCAACACACTGGCGATCCGGTTCTACGCCCCGCCCGGCAACGCAGTAACATCCGTAACGCTGTAACATGCCCCTGTTACAGCGTTACTGCGTTACGATCCTCCGGCAATCATCTTCCGAAGCGCTTCTCTTTTTCTATATATTATGGAAAAAACGCCTCCGCCCCTTGACAACGGGGTTTCGGCATCGTATCTTTGCAGGGCGCGCATCTCACTACACGCGGGGTTCTCCCGCAAGCAAATACATAAAATAATGGAACTAAAACCTTTACCGTTAGCCGGGGTCATATATCCCGGTACGGACCCCTATTTGGCCTACCTGCGGTGTACGGCCCTTTGGCTCGAAGCAGCCCTGCGGCAACCCGTCTACGACGGGCTGGTTCTCCGGCTGCGCGAAAAACCGCTCTTCAACTACTTCCAGGAACTCGATTTCACCACCTTTTACGGACACGACGACTATGCACGAAGAAGAATTGCACGACGTTACAACGGACTTGTATAGCCCCCTGCAACACCCCGCCGCGCCCAATTACGAACCCTATGTGATGGACCTCACGCACGCATTGCCCGAACCGGTCCCCGTGGTGCGGTGGCACGCCCTGACGGTCGGTTCCGAGGGTAATATCTCGGCCATCGTCGGCGAAGCCAAATCAAAAAAGACCTTCCTCGCATCGGCCATTGCCGCAGGGGTACTCTCCGAAAAGGGTTACATGGCCTTCGGAGCACAGCCCGGGCGGGTACTGTGGATCGACACCGAGCAGGCCGAAGCCCACGTGCAGCGCGTCATGGCGCGCGTTCACCGCCTGGCGGGTTACGACCCACGGCAAAACCACGACCGCTTCTGGACACTGGCCCTGCGCGAACTGGACCCCA
>JAEZTA010000133.1 GCA_023443765.1 Bacteroidota bacterium
ATAACAAATCCATTCGACCAGTTATTTATGCAAACGCATCATAAAAACGGAAATAAGGTAGACAATAGACAGTCTAATTTGCAATGTTTGTGTATTCGCTGCCATGCAAATATAGACGCCCGACATAAAGCTAATTTTGCCAGAGGAGGCAATCGAGTTACTTTGGAAGATTTTAATACAAAGTATCCTCAATAGAAACAAAAGCAACATACACTTTCTTAAAAAGAAAGAGTATGAGAGAGGGGAAATTTTTTCGCCGATTTTCTGTCAACAGAGAAAGGAAAAACCTTACAAAGAGCCATAAATAATATCATATTGCATGGCTTGTTTTTATCTTATTATATACAGCTAATTCACTTAATTATTAACCTGCATTGAGTTTTTGCAAATGTGTAAACCAATGTGTAAACCGAGAAATAACGGCAAAAGCGAAAAGCAGTCAATATATGCGTTAGAGTGTGTTTGAAAGGCGTTTTTTATACAACACAAGCCATTTAGCGCACCTGCTTTGGGAGCAGGGGGTCGTGGGTTCGAATCCCGCTACCCCGACGAAAATCGAGAAATCCTTTGCCATCAGGCAAAGGATTTTTTTGTGGACACGACGGAAGTCTGCAACTTATTGCAAGACTGACGGCAAGGAGACAAAAAACCTCCGAAGGAGGATTTCGGCGATTTTCGTGCAACCCACCGAGGGGCCTTACGGGAAAGCGGAGCGCGGTTATCGCGAGCGCAAGCAAGCGATGCGACGCAATCCCGCTACCCCGACGATTAAAAATCAAGGAGTTGCATCGTTTGCAACTCCTTGTCATTTTATCTGGCACATATTATTTGCATACAGCTTCACAAATATTACCCAATCAAATCCGATTGAGAAGATCACAACCTTCGGACAAAAGTTTTCCGGTTTTGCAGCAGAATTACCCGCAGAGGGTTAATTTTTCCGGATTTTATTTTGTCTTTTCGGATTTTCGGCTTATCTTTGTGCGCTCTTAAAACGATAAGGGTACTTGTTCGGGGTGTAGCGCAGTCCGGTTAGCGCGCCAGCTTCGGGAGTTGGAGGTCGCTGGTTCGAATCCAGTCTCCCCGACAATAAAAAAGATCATCTTCACGATGGTCTTTTTTTATTTGTACATGTTCCCGACTTATAGCCCCTCTTCAAATCTCACAAATATCGACACACAAAGAAGCGAATTTTTCCGTATATTTACAGAACAATAGGATACCGTTCGGCAATTTGCAAGCATAAATGCCCGCAATTGCTCTCACCTTTCACTATATTTGGGGACAATGACCGGAAAACTGATACGCATACTCCATTTCTACCGCTCGACAATGCTCTTTTTTTGCCTGGCAGTGAGTATCGCATTGGCATGGGTGGCCGGGAGGTACGGGGCGCCGATCGTCCCGGCGCTGCTGTTGGGGAAAATCCTGATTTACCCGCTCTACCTCTATGTGTGGATCGTACCGCGCTATTCCCACGAATTCTACTACTACCGCAACCTCGGCGTTCGTCGCCGGAGCCTGCTGGGCGTAAGTTGCGCGGTGGATTTCCTGCTGTGTTACCTGTTGCTGAAATGTTCCGTCGCGTTGTTATATGTCTCTCACTGAAAAACATACACTCGAAATCGACTCCGTAGAGTTGGCGTTCGGCGAACGGAAGATTCTTGCGGGCGTCTACCTGTTAGCCGAAACAGGCAGCGTGACGGCCGTATTGGGGCGCAACGGATGCGGCAAGAGTTGCCTGATGAAGATTCTCTCCGGGTCGCTGAAGGCGGGATTCTGCTCGATGCGTATCGACGGGAAATGGCACGGACGGTTTACCGAAAAGGAGGTGCGTTACCTCCCGCAGCATACGTTTATTCCCGGATGGCTGCGGTTGGAGCGCGTGCTCGGCGATTTCGGATTGCAAAGGGAGGAGTTGGAACGGTGGTTTCCGGTATTCGTCCCCTTACGCGGGAGCCGCATCCGGGAGTTATCAGGCGGAGAACAGCGGATTCTGGAGTGTTTCATCGTCCTGCGCAGCCCGACGCAATTCGTCCTGCTCGACGAACCTTTTTCGCAGATTGCGCCCCTGCATGTTGCAACGCTTCAGGCGCTTATTCAGCAGGAAAAGGCGACGAAAGGGATTCTGCTTACCGATCACATGTATCGCCACGTGACCGGCATTGCCGACCGGCTCTATGTGATGGCCGACGGGCAGGCCTATCCGTGCGAAAACGACGAAGATCTGATACGCCGGGGATACCTGAACCACCTTTAGATGCTCAGAGGCGGTGGTAGTGGCAATAGAGCAACTCACCGTCGTCGCCGCGCAGGTGCATGCCGCCGCCCTGGCAATAGCGGAACATGCTGCAATCGGCACATTGGCCCTTGCGCGCCCATTCGCGGTTGCGAAACGGTTCGAAGCGGTTCTGCCACACGTCCCAGAATTTATCCTGATAGATGTTACCCTGATGGTAGTTGGCGCGGATCGACGTACAGCCCGAAATAGCTCCGTCGACGCGGATTGAAGCCACCGAAACGCCCGCGGCACATTGGTAGAACTGATCGCGGACCTCGGCTTCGTAGCCGCCCAAGAAACCCTCGCAGGCATAGCTGACCTCGATCCGCTCCTCCTTGCGGGTCCGGCGGATAAATTCCAGCAGTTCGCGGAACTCGGCATCGGTCATCCGCAGTGAAGGGTCGTTCTTGGCCCGCCCCATCGGGAAGATCGAGAAGAGCCGCCAATGGCGCACCCCCTCCGCAATGAGCATGTCGCGAAAAGCTTCCAGCTGCGGGATCATCGCCCCAGTCGCGCAGGTCACCACGTCGTAGGAGAGCGACGGTTCGCGTACGACGAGCCGCACGGCATCCAGCGCCCGATCGTAACTGCGAGCATTGCCGCGGATGTAGTTATGTTCGCGTTCGAAACCGTCGAGGCTCACCGACACCGACTTCAGGCCCGCGTCCAGCAACCGACCAAACCGCTCCGGGGTCAGGGCCATGCCGTTGGTCACCATACCCCACGGATAACCCCGGCGCGTAACTTCGGCGCCCGCCTCTTCGAGGTCCTCGCGGACCAGCACTTCGCCGCCCGAGAAGATAATCAGCACGTCGGCCGGATCGACATGGGGCGTAACCTCCTCGTCGAGCACCTTCAGGAAATCGGCCAGCGGCATGTCGGCAACCCCGGGGTCGACCCGGCAGTCGCTTCCGCAGTGGCGGCACGAAAGGTTACAGCGCAGCGTACACTCCCAAAAGAGTGTATCGAGGCGGTGTTCGCGCACCTTCGACGCATAAAGATCGGAAAAGATATTGAGGGCAAGTCGCTTGCGAAGCCCCAGACGACGGGACGGCATGGCTTATTTCTTACCCGAGGAAGGGTCCTCCTCCCGGGGACGTTCAGCCACGGGAGGCAGCGTATCGGGACGCTCCAGGCGTTTGAGCCGCTCGGCGCGGGTACTGTCCTGCCGGGGCGTACGCACGCCGTACATGACGATCACACGACGGGGAAACTCGGAGTACCCCTTTACGACCGCCGTATCGGCATCTTTCGGCTGCCGCGCGTCTTCCTTAGGGGCGTTCTTCACCGATGTACAGGCCGCAGAGAACCCCAGGAGGGCTGCCAGTGCGAGTTTGATTTTTCTGTTCATATACGCCATGCGGTTTTACATTCGGCGGACAGAACCGGGGCCGAACCGAATCGACGATGCCGGGAGCGGCCTGTCCGGGCCGGAGTTTATCTTCGACAAAGATAAGAATTTTCCGTTAAAGACAAAAAAACATGCCAAAAAGTTTTGAAAGCCAATGATTTTTACTTTACTTTGCCGAACACATTAACACTTTAATTCTCTATTTTTATGACAGGTAAGGTAAAATGGTTCGATGGCAAGAAAGGCTACGGATTCATTACAGCGGAGAACGGAAAAGAGATTTTCGTACACTTCTCGGGCATCGCTAAGGACGGTTTCAAGTCACTCAACGAAGGTCAGGCAGTCGAGTTCGAAGTTGGCACCGGAGCCAAAGGCGAGCAGGCTATTAACGTAAATGTAGTTGAGTAAACACGCAAACTATATTACAGAGATCAAAAAGGGAGGCTCCTCGATGAGGAGGCCTCCTTTTTTCTTGCCCGTTTGAAAAATAAATCGTACTTTTGGGCGTCCGAAACCGAAAAAAAGGTTCTCAAAACATAAAAATTCAAATCATGAAAGAAGCAATCGCAATTCTGACCGGCGGCGGACCGGCTCCCGGTATGAATACCGTAGTGGGCAGCGTCGCCAAAACGTTCCTGCGCAAGGGCTATCGCGTCATCGGCCTCCACGAAGGTTACACGGGCCTGTTCAATCCCTCGCCCCGCACCGTAGACATCGACTACCCGATGGCCGACGGCATCTTCAACCAGGGAGGTTCGTTCCTGCAGATGAGCCGTTTCAAACCCAAAGATGCGGATTTCGAAAACAACTTCAACCTCAAGTTCTTCACCGACAACAACGTAAAACTGCTCGTTACCGTCGGCGGCGACGACACGGCTTCGACTGCGAACCGCATCGCCAAGTTCCTGGAGGCTAAACAATACCCCATCGCCAACATCCACGTTCCGAAGACCATCGACAACGACCTGCCCCTTCCGAAGGGCGCGCCGACGTTCGGTTACGAGTCGGCCAAGGACAAGGGCGCCGTTATCGCCCGCGCCGTCTATGTCGACGCACGTACGAGCGGCAACTGGTTCGTGCTGGCTGCCATGGGCCGCTCGGCCGGTCACCTGGCATTCGGCATCGGCGAGGCCTGCCACTACCCGATGATCGTCATTCCCGAGATGTTCGACAAGACGGAAATCACCGTCGAGAAGATCGTCAACCTCGTGATCTCGTCGATCATCAAGCGTAAAATCATGGGCATGGACTACGGTGCAGCTGTCATCTCCGAGGGCGTGTTCCACGCACTGTCGGACGAAGAGATCCGCAAGAGCGGCATCCACTTCACCTACGACGACCACGGGCATCCCGAGTTGGGCAAGGTGTCGAAGGCGCACATCTTCAACGAGATGATCGAGATGAAGCTCAAGGAGCTGGGCATCAAGGTCAAGAGCCGTCCGGTGGAACTGGGCTACGAGATTCGTTGCCAGACCCCGATCGCCTACGACCTCACCTACTGCTCGGAGCTGGGTATCGGCGTGCACAAACTCTTCGCCGAAGGCAAGACGGGCTGCATGGTTTACGTGGATTCGGAGGGCAACGTATCGCCGCTCTACCTCAAGGACCTGCAGGACCCCACGACGGGCAAGATTCCGCCCCGTCTGGTGGACATCAAGTCGGACAAGTTTACGTCGGTAGTAGAGACCATTCTCAACGCCATCACCCCGGCCGACTACGAAGCCGCCAAGGCTTATGTGCCCAATCCCGAGGCGTTTGATTTCCACAAGATTCTGAACTGGAAATAATCCGTCGACGATCCGCTAAAAATCCCGGAAGGCTTGCGGCTTTCCGGGATTTTTCCTATATTTACGTGTCACCCAAGCACCTGAACCCATCATGAAGCAAACCCAGGAATCCGTGTTCGAGCCGATGCCCGAAACGTCCCGGGAACCGGAATCGCCTGCTCCCGAACTCACTGTCGCCGACCGGGAGGCAGTAGAACTCACCGAAGCGCGAAAAAACATAGTCGCCGGCCTGCTGTGGTGCGGAGGCGGCCTTGCGGTCAGCGTCCTCACCTATTTCCTCGCCTCGCAGGGCGGCGGACGTTACTTTGTCGCCACGGGCGCCATTATCTGGGGCTTTATCCAAGCCTGCCGGGGACTTGTCACGTGGCTGAAGATCAAGTACCGAAACGGGGAATACACGGCCTTCTGGCGCATGCTGGGGGCCGCCGTCTGCACGGTCGTAGCGATCGGATGGCTCTACACCTTCTCATCGCGGCTGCTCAGCGGCGAAACAGTGTCGTATCTCGATACCGAGCAGGTCTACACCTGCGTAGATATTGGCATTCGGTTCACGGTCCCGGCAGGATATGCACCCATTGAAAAAGTTGCAAATCCGGAGACACCGACCAGTTATGCAAATTACCAGATGGACACCTGGAACGACGAAATCGGATTCGTTGTCGAAGGAGTGGCCAACTTCATTCCTTCCGGAACGAACAGCATTGCCGACTTGAAGGAGTATTGTGCAAGGCGGGATTCGTCCTATTACGATCAGGAAATCATTGCCCCGACACAGCTCATCACCGTCGGCGGACGGGAAATGCTTTGCAGCGAAGGACGCTCGTCACAATATCCGGGTCGGATTTATACGATTTATGACCAGATATACGGACAAACGCTGATCAGTATTTGCTTTAACTACGACGAATTGGCATACGGCAAACGAACTACACGCGAACGGGTAGAAAACCTGCTCGGAAGGCTCGAACTGCTCGACATACAGGAACCAAAAACAGCAGCGGCTGTTAAATAACACAGAAGACGGGCTGCGGCCCGTCTCTTTTTTATCCGAACAGGGTCGAGGGTGGAACAGACAGGGACGGGGCCGCCGGATGGAGGTTGACGATCTCCAGACCACGGCGGAGGGCGCGGCGAACGGTGTAGTGCGTACCGCCGGAAAAGCCGTCGTACCAGGCGACCAGCACCCGGGCATTGTCGATGAGGTAATTATTGCGGACGGCATAGCAGCCCCGGTGGTAGACCGGGGAGAGCACCACGGTTTCGGCGGCCTCGGCCAGTACACGCCGGAAACGTTCGCGGTCGGCCGGGGAGAAGCGCATCTCCTGCCCGTGGAACGGGATTGCGGCGATGAGCCGCACGTCGTCATGCAGCCGTCCGAGTTCCAGCACAGCTTCGGCGGCAGCGAGGTCGAAACCGACGGCCATACCACTCAGGAAGGTTCGGAAACCCCGGTCGTACAAACTCTCCAACACGCGGCGCAGGGCGTCGCCAGCCTCGCCGCAATAAGTACGGTGACCGGTGAAGGCGACGGATGTGCGGGGATCGGCGATCATACGTCCAAAGGTAAGGTTTTGGCCCGGACTTTGCAAGTTCAAAAGCTGAATTTAAACTTTCAGCAACTATGAAAAACACAGGAATTGCCATCGTATCGCTCGTGGGCGGCATGATCATCGGTTCGGCCCTCACAATGCTTTTCACGCCCCAGTCGGGCCCGGAACTGCGCCAGAAAATCAAAGACTCGATCGACGACGAGATCGACAAGGTAAAGGGCAAGCTCAGCAGGGTCGAGGAGCAGATCGAAGAAGCCCGTTGCAAGTGCGACGAGAAATGACCTGCACTACACCATGCAGCGATGGAGAATAAACCTTCCGGCGGCCGTTTTGTGACCGCACTGCTGTTTTTCGTAACGACTGCGGCCATAGCCATCCTGCTGCTGCTCACAGCGCTGGTCATCTGGCTTTCGGCCGTAACGGGCTCGTTCATCGCCTCGGCGCTGATCGTAGGCGGCTTTTTCGCCATTCTCGCAATCGTCATCTACCTGTCGGCGATCCGCGATGCCGTGGAGCAAATCCGTCGGCAGGCCGAAACGGTTTACGAAGTGGCCCGCGCAGCGCAAACGGGTTACGAATGGGTCGCCGGAAAGGTTTCTCTGTTTCTGAAACTCCTCGCGGAGTTTCAGAAAAAATAAAAATGCCGATGCAATTGCTGCACCGGCATTTTTAGTATCTGAAATATCGCAGCCGTCGTCGCGGAAGCCGACCCGGATACGGCTGGCCAAAAAACAGGAACGATTTCCGATCAGTGTGGTGCAGGTTTCGGACTAACACAGTTCGCCCCGGATGGGGCATACTGATGTATGTTCCATTCGGGGCGAACAAGGCAGGGCGAAAGACGCCCTCTAAAATCGAAAACTACTTGAAGTAGCGCTTATAAAGCCCTTCGAAACCCTTCCCATGACGGGCTTCGTCCTTGGCCATCTCGTGTACAGTATCGTGTACGGCGTCGAGGTTCTGCTCCTTGGCCATGCGGGCCAGACGCATCTTATCCTCGCAGGCGCCACACTCGGCGTTCATGCGCTTTTCGAGGTTGGTCTTGGTGTCCCAAACCACTTCGCCGATCAGTTCGGCGAACTTCGAAGCGTGCTCAGCCTCTTCCCAGGCGTAACGCTTGTATGCCTCGGCGATCTCGGGATAACCCTCGCGGTCGGCCTGACGGCTCATTGCCAGGTACATGCCCACCTCGGTGCACTCGCCCATAAAATGATTCTGAAGACCTTCCCAGAGTTCCTTGCTGGCACCTTTGCCGTCGCCGATCTTGTGTACCGTTACGAAATCGAGGTCACCCTCAGTCTCAACGAGTTCTACGAACTTCTCTTTGCCGACTTTGCACATCGGGCACTGATCGGGAGCCTCGGGACCTTCGTGAATGTAACCGCATACGGTACAACGCCATTTCTTTGCCATAATCTTTGGAATGTTTAGTGTGTGAATTGTATTCTGTTTGTAGTGCAAAGATAGCAATTCAGGGCGAAGTCCGTATAAATTTCCGATTGTCTTTTCTGATGGCGCGATAAGCAATACTTATAACTCCAAAGAAAAGTGAAGAGGGCCGCGAGCGGCCCTCCGAATACATTTCCTAAGCATGGCGGTCGATCACCTCCTCGATGTAGGACACATCGGTCGAATCCTTCACCAGCACGCGTTTGTCGCGGTCGAGGAGGTACATCGCCGGAATGGCGCCCAGGTCGTAGAGGCTCTTTTCGCGAACGACGCAGCCCTTGTCATAGGCATTGATCCACGATGACGGGATGTGGTCGCGGTAGTCGCGCCACTCCTGAAGGTCTTCGTCAGGATAGAGGGCCAGCACCTTGAGCTGTCCCCGTTCGATCATCATCGAAAGCATCGGCGACGAGGTGATAGCCTCGCGGATATCGCGGCACATCGGACAGCCGGGGTTGTTGATGAACAGCAGCACATACTCGGCTTTCAGGTTGTAAAGCGTCCCCGTGGCCCCCGAGGCAAGCGTATAGCGGAAATCATTGGCCGGTTGTCCGAGGCGGTTCTGCATGGCCATATTCAGGTCGTACTGCGGGGCGATGCGCTCGTATTCGTCGTAAAAAGGGCTGGCGAGCTGGGCCCGAAGCACAGGGATGTAAAATTCATCGTTGCGCAGCGGCGAATTGGGGTCGTGCAGCACCTCGTCGGCGAGCATTGCGAAGTAATCGAGCATCTGTTTCGACGACGAGGCCCGGCGCATCAGCGAATCCATCGGCGCGGAATCGGCCGGGCGGTCGGAGATCACCGCAATATAGCGGGCGTAGGCCTCGACCATCTGCACCGTGTCGGCGTGGGTGACGAAGAGCGTATCGGCGAAATCGAAGCGGTCCCAGTAGTGCCAGCGAAGGTAATCGCGCTGCTCCTCCGGGGAGAGGCCCGCGGGGGCGATGGCCGGGAGGAAAACCCGCGGACGGGATGCCGTGGCGTCGCTCTGCTGCGAAGGTGCACTCCTGCGGCGACCGCACGAAACGACGCACAAGGCCGCCAGCAGGATGATCAGAATACGTTGCATAAGTTTCGTTGTTAAGGACGAAGGCACTCCGGGGAGGAACATCTTCACCGATTTTTTCTTTGGCAAATATAGTTTTTTTCCGGCAACAATCAAGCGTCCGGGGCTTTGAAACGAAGGTTAAAAACCGATTTGCACGGTAGTTGCAACACCCAAAAGCGTCAAAAAACCAAATTAATTCATTATGGATGTAAAGAAAACTACCACAAGCACTGGGTTCAAATTGAGTGTCATGACACTCGCAATTATGAACGTGACTGCCGTAGTGAGTTTGCGCGGACTGCCTGCGGAGGCGGTCTACGGACTTTCATCGGCATTCTACTACCTGTTTGCAGCCATCGTGTTCCTCATCCCGACGGCCATGGTCGCCGCCGAGTTGGCGGCAATGTTCTCCGACAAGCAGGGCGGCGTTTTCCGCTGGGTCGGCGAGGCCTACGGCGCACGCACGGGATTCCTCGCAATCTGGCTGCAATGGATCGAATCGACGATCTGGTATCCGACGGTGCTGACCTTCGGCGCCGTGTCGATCGCATTCATCGGCATGAACGATACGCACGACGCAGCGCTGGCCTCGAACAAGGTCTTCACACTCTGCATGGTGCTGGCCATCTACTGGATCGCCACGTTCATCGCACTGAAAGGCCTCGGATGGGTCGGAAAGATCAGTAAATGGGGCGGTATGATCGGTACGATCATTCCCGCGGGCCTGCTGATCCTGCTGGGCATCATCTACATTTCGACCGGCGGACACAACCACATGGATATGTCGCAGGGCTTCTTCCCCGACCTGTCGAAATTCGACAACCTCGTGCTGGCAAGTAGTATCTTCCTCTTCTACGCGGGTATGGAGATGATGGGTATACACGTCATGGACGTAAAGAACCCATCGCGAAACTACCCCAAGGCCATCATCATCGGTTCGCTCGTCACGGTCTGCATCTTCGTGCTGGGTACGTTCTCGCTGGGATTCATCATTCCGGCCAAGGACATCAGCCTCACGCAGTCGCTGCTGGTGGGCTTCGACAACTATTTTCACTACCTCCACATGTCATGGGCCGGTCCGATTATCGCCATCGCCCTGATGTTCGGCGTACTGGCCGGCGTGCTTACCTGGGTGGCAGGTCCCTCGAAGGGTATCTTTGCCGTGGGTAAGGCCGGTTACCTGCCTCCGTTCTTCCAGAAGACCAACAAAAACGGCGTACAGAAAAATATCCTGCTGATCCAGGGCTGTGTCGTGACGCTGCTGGCACTGCTGTTCGTGGTGATGCCTTCGGTGCAGTCGTTCTACCAGATTCTCTCGCAGCTGACCGTACTGCTGTACCTTATTATGTACATGCTGATGTTCTCGGCGGCCATCGTGCTGCGTTACAAGATGAAGAACACGCCG
Organism: Bacteroidota bacterium; assembly: GCA_023443765.1. Lineage (GTDB taxonomy): Bacteria > Bacteroidota > Bacteroidia > Bacteroidales > Rikenellaceae > Alistipes. The sequence continues at coordinate 10,872 of JAEZTA010000133.1, forward strand.
CGTCCGTTCCGTCTGGGCAAGAAGAACGGCCTGATGTGGTTCCTCGGATGCCTCGGCTTCTGCGGCGCATTGCTGGCCTTCATCCTGAGCTTCGTACCGCCCAGCCAGATCTCTACCGGCAGCAACACCGTCTGGTTCTCGGTGCTGATCATCGGCTGCGTAGTAGTCGTGGGCGCTCCGTTCGTCATCTACGCACTGCGCAAGCCGTCGTGGAAAGACCCGCAGGCTGCCGCCGAATTCGCCCCCTTCCACTGGGAAGAACAGGCCAGGGTCGCAGCGCCCGCTGCCGCTTCGGCTGCGCAGAATCAGGCTTCAGCCAATAACAACCAATCAACGAAATAAGTAACGACATGATCCAGAAAATCGACAAAAAAGCGGTTCAGGATGCCGTACAAATGGCATACGACCATTGCAAAAGCGAAACCGGCGGCAAAAACGCCGACTATATCCCCTATTTGGCCAACGTGCCGTCGAACCTCTTCGGCATCGCGGCCTGCCTGCCCGACGGCGACGTGGTGGCCGTGGGCGATGTGGACTACAAATTCGGCATCGAGTCGGTGTCGAAGGTCCCGACGGCGATCCTCGCCATGAACCAATACAGCGGACAGGAGGTTCTCGACAAGATCGGCGCCGACGCCACGGGACTCCCCTTCAACTCGATCATGGCCATCCTGCTGGAAAAGGACCATCCCTCGACTCCGCTCGTGAATGCCGGGGCCATCTCGGCCTGCTCGATGGTTAAGCCCGTGGGCGACAGCGACGGCAAATGGAAATCCATCATTTCGTTCATCGCCGACCTGGCGGGTTCGGATGTGGAGGTGATCGACGAACTCTACAAGTCGGAAACAGCGACCAACTTCAACAACAAGTCGATCGCATGGCTGCTGAAGAATTACAAC
>JAEZTA010000149.1 GCA_023443765.1 Bacteroidota bacterium
TCTACCTCGTATGGTTCGCCGCCCTGTGGTTCCACCTCACGCACGGCGTATGGTCGATGTTCCAGACCGTGGGCTGGGCCAACGACACGTGGTATCCCCGCCTGAAGTGCATCGCCAACATCGTGGCTACGATCGTATTCCTCGGTTTCGCCGCCGTGGTGCTCGTTTACTTCCTGTTCCCCTGCATCGCAGGCGTATGCTAATCACTCCATTGTAGAATAATAAACACACAAACGATATGGCTTTAAAATTAGATGCTAAAATTCCTGCCGGTGCTCTTGCCGAAAAGTGGAGCAACCATAAGACAGCTATCAAAGTCGTAAGCCCCGCCAACAAGCGCAAACTCGACATCATCATTATCGGTACGGGTCTCGGAGGCGCCTCCGCAGCCGCTTCGCTCGGTGAACTGGGCTACAACGTCAAGGTGTTCTGCATTCAGGATTCGCCCCGCCGCGCCCACTCGATCGCAGCCCAGGGCGGTATCAATGCAGCCAAGAACTACCAGAACGACAACGACTCGGTATACCGCCTGTTCTACGACACGATCAAGGGCGGCGACTACCGTGCCCGCGAGGCCAACGTCTACCGTCTGGCCGAGGTGGCCAACCTGATCATCGACCAGTGCGTCGGCCAGGGCGTTCCTTTCGCCCGCGAATACGGCGGCCTGCTGGCCAACCGTTCGTTCGGCGGCGCACAGGTATCGCGTACGTTCTATGCCCGCGGACAGACCGGACAGCAGCTCCTGCTGGGCGCCTATGCAGCCCTCAACAAGGAGATCGCAGCCGGTTCGGTGAAGAGCTACCCGCGCCACGAAATGCTCGACATAGTTATCGAGGACGGCGAGGCTAAAGGTATCATCGCCCGCAACCTCGTGACGGGCGAGATCGAGCGCCACGGCGCTCACGCCGTCGTTATCGCCACGGGCGGTTACGGCAACGTCTTCTTCCTGTCGACCAACGCCATGGCATCGAACGGCTCGGCCGCATTCCAGTGCTACCGCAAGGGTGCAGGCTTCGCCAACCCCTGCTTCACGCAGATTCACCCCACCTGTATCCCCGTTCACGGCGACCAGCAGTCGAAGCTGACGCTGATGTCGGAGTCGCTGCGTAACGACGGCCGCATCTGGGTTCCCAAGAAGATCGAGGACGTGAAGGCCATCCGCGCCGGCAAACTCAAACCCTCGCAGATCGCCGAGGAGGACCGCGACTACTACCTGGAGCGCCGTTACCCGGCCTTCGGTAACCTCGTGCCGCGCGACGTGGCTTCGCGTGCCGCCAAGGAGCGCTGCGACGCAGGCTTCGGCGTGAACGAGACCGGCCTGGCCGTATACCTCGATTTCAAGACCGCCATCGCGCGTCTGGGCAAAGATATTATCAAACAGCGTTACGGCAACCTCTTCGACATGTACGAGGAGATCACCGACGTGAGCCCCTACGAGGAGCCGATGCAGATTTTCCCCGCCGTGCACTACACGATGGGCGGCATCTGGGTCGACTACAACCTCATGACCACCATCCCGGGCCTCTACGCCATCGGCGAGGCCAACTTCTCGGACCACGGCGCGAACCGTCTGGGTGCTTCGGCCCTGATGCAGGGTCTGGCCGACGGTTACTTCGTGCTGCCCTACACCATCGGCGACTACCTGGCCAAGAAGATCCAGGCCCCGAAGGTGAAGACCGACACCAAAGCCTTCGACGAAGCCGAGAAGGGCGTCAAGGAGAAAATCGCAAAACTCCTCTCGATCAACGGCAAGCAGTCGGTGGACGACATCCACAAGAAGCTGGGCCACATCATGTGGGAGAACGTCGGCATGGCCCGTACGAAGGAGTCGCTCGAAAAGGCCATCGTCGAAATTCAGGCGCTGCGCAAGGAGTTCTGGAAGGACGTGAAGGTCGTAGGCAAAGAGAACGATTTCAACGTCGAGCTCGAAAAGGCACTGCGTCTTGTCGACTTCCTCGAACTGGGCGAGCTGATGGCACGCGACGCACTCAACCGCGAGGAGTCGTGCGGCGGACACTTCCGCACGGAGCACCAGACCGAAGAGGGCGAGGCCAAGCGTGACGACGAAAACTTCGTATATGCAGCCGTATGGGAGTACAAAGGCGCGGACGAGGCTCCGGAACTGATCAAAGAGCCGCTGAACTTCGAGTTCGTACACCCCGCACAGCGCAACTACAAAGACTAAGGCCATTTGACGTTGAACTTTAATATCGAATCGAAACTATGAATTTTACATTAAAGATATGGCGTCAAAAGGACGCTAAATCCAAAGGCGCTTTCGAGAGCTACAAGGTAACGGACATCTCGGCCGACACTTCGTTCCTCGAAATGCTGGACATCCTGAACAACAACCTCATCCACGAAGGCAAGGAGCCCGTTGCGTTCGACCACGACTGCCGCGAGGGTATCTGCGGCATGTGCTCGCTGCATATCGACGGACAGGCACACGGCCCCAGCCAGGGCGCTACGACCTGCCAGATTTACATGCGCAAGTTCAAGGACGGCGCTACGATCACCATCGAGCCGTGGCGCTCGGCGGCGTTCCCCGTCATCAAGGACCTCGTGGTGAATCGTTCGGCTTACGACCAGATCCTGCAGGCCGGAGGTTTCATCTCGGTGCGCACGAACTCGGTTCCCGACGCCAACGCCATTCCGATTCCGCAGGCCGACGCCGAGGAATCGATGGACGCCGCCGCCTGCGTAGGCTGCGGAGCCTGCGCCGCAACCTGCAAGAACGGTTCGGCCATGCTCTTCGTCGCAGCCCGTGTATCGTCGCTCGCCAAGCTGCCCCAGGGCCGCGTGGAGGGCGCCCGCCGCGCCAAGGCGATGGTTGCCAAGATGGACGAACTGGGCTTCGGCAACTGCACCAACACGGGTGCCTGCCAGGCCGAGTGCCCCAAGCAGATTTCAATCGCGCATATCGCCCGACTGAACCGCGAGTTCCTCTCAGCAAAGTTTGAGGACTAACCACCGCTGACAGCGATAAGACCAGGGGCCGGAGCTAAACTCCGGCCCTTTCTTTGTCGGGCGACATGCGCGGGGCGTGCAGTTATACAGACAATCCCTCCCGACCTCCCTTTGAAAAGGGAGGAGACGACGCGACTGAACCGTGAGTTCCTCTCGGCGAAGTTTGAGGACTAACCACCGCTGACAGCGATAAGACCAAGGGCCGGAGCTAAACTCCGGCCCTTTTCTTTGTCGGGCGACATGCGCGAGGCGCGCAGTTATACAGACAATCCCTCCCGACCTCCCTTTGAAAAGGGAGGAGACAACGCGACTGAACCGCGAGTTCCTCTCGGCGAAGTTTGAGGACTAACAACCGCTGACAGCGATAAGACCAGGGGCCGGAGCTAAACTCCGGCCCTTTCTTTATAGCGTCCTTCCAGGAAATAAACAATCCTGCAACATTATGTTGCAGGATTGTTCACTGGGTCTGGCCGTTTATTTCTTTGGCCTGATCGTCGAGAGCCGCGCGACCTGCTTGAGGTCGAACCGACCGTAGATATTCACCATAACGGTCTCCTTCGCACCGTAGGTCAGCATCAGGAGTTCGGAATTATCAGTGACCGACGCCTCGCGGATATAGAACTTCGTGGTCTGCCCCTCCTCGGTTCCCGACATCACCAACTGGAATTTGTATGCCGGAGTGGCGGCCAATTCCTCCGCATCAGCGACGAACTGCTTTCCGTCCCCCGTGTCGAGGGCCACGATACGGATGAACTCGATGCCGCCGAGCAGTTTGGCCAGCCCGTCATCCCCTTTCTCGGCGGCCTGACGGCTCATCATCCGCATCATCTTCCGTTCGAGCTGCACACTGGTAAACCCTTCCGCTTTCGTGTAGCGGTCGAAGAATTTCCAGGAAGCATTCTGCGCCCGCGCCAGGAAGGGCAGCGTAACCAACAGGATCAATAACAAACGTTTCATCTCCGTACGGTTTTACATGAAGACACACACGCCGAACGACACCGGATGGCAGGTCGGGCCTGCGCTGCTTTTGAAGAGCGGCGTAACACCATAGCGAACATAGACACCGAACCCGCGGTAGGAAACCGAGCCTCCGAGCCCGAACTGGAAAGGATTGACCCCCGAAAGGCTGTTTTTGACCTTCGGCTTTTTATAGATCGCATTCGCGCCGAGCGTAAAATCGCAATACCCCATGACCGCAATGCGCAAATGTTTGACCGGATCGAACGAGAACCGCAACGGAATACCCAGCGACGTGACGCGAAGTTTCGACTTGTCGGCCTTGTCGTCCAGCGGCAGCGGAACGACCATTCCCCCGTCGCGGCCCAGCGTAACAGAGTTGTCGGACAGCCGGTAATTATCGACCGTATAGCGCAATCCCGTCGCGAACTCGAATTTATTCTTCCGGTCGAGGCGCACTGCCAAACCGATGGGAGTGACGCCGAAATGGAACGAATTGCCGGCCCGCACGTCGAGAAAATCGCCCGTTTCCGGAAGATAACCGGCATAATCGGCCCCGGTCAGCGTGTTGAAACCCATCTCGACCCCGTCGAACAACAGTCCACAGACCCGCGAACGCGTTTTCTGCGCCGACGCGCTCTGCGACGCCTGCCCCAGCGTGATGCCGAAGCCCGCCACTTCGAGCACCATCTCATTCCCGTCGGCAGCCCGGCGCATAGTGATCGGGCCGGTATCGACATCCCCGATCCGCTGGAGGGAGTCCGCCGCCGGAATATCCGTCGTCTGGGCCGATGCGCACAGCGCCAGCAAAATGAAAATACCCGTAAAAACAAGTCGTTTATTCATGGCAATATTGGTTTTTAATTGTTCCTGATCAGTTCGTCGACCATCCGCCCCGACTCGTCGAGCGCCGACAACGATTCGAGGTAAACGGTCGTTTGCAAGGCCACCTCCTTGTCGTAGACCGCCACGCCGTCGATGTAGCAGTAGGGCTTACGCAGCAATCCGGCACAGGCGAAAATCCCGAGGGCCACGACGGCTGCGGCCACCAGTCCCCAGAGCGGCGACATGCGCCGGCACAGGGGCAGCGTCCGCCCGGCAGGGAACCGGTCCTCCGCCAACGCCTCCAATCCCGCGAACATCGCCCGCACGTCCCGCAGGGAAGCGGGCAAATCCTCCGTCCGGCGGAACCAGTCGCGCAGTTCGCGCTCCTCGGCATCGGTCGTCTGCGCTGCCAACCAGCGCGCCACGAGCTGTTCAATCCGTTCTTGTCGTTCGTTCATCATCCATCATTTTTTTCAGTACCTCCCTCAAACCATTCCGGGCGCGGGAGAGGATCACGCGCACCTGCGCTTCGTCACAGCCGACCACTCCGGCGATCTCGTGGGTCGGATAACCCTCGATATCCTTCAGGTGGAGCACCTCGCGCTGCCGCTCGGGCAGGCACATCATCGCCCGCCGCACCAGTTCGCGCATCTCCCACCGTTCGGCCTCGGCCGTCGTGGAACGCTCGGCCCACCCCGCCACCGCATCGTCGCGCCGGCCATTGGCCTGCCGCCTGCGCAGCAGGTCGTAGCAGCGGTTGCGCACGGCGGTCATCACGAAGGAATCGACGCTGCGACATCCGTCCAGCAGCGTTCGCCCGGCCCACAACCGTTCCAGCAGGTCGTGCACCGCATCCTCCGCCTCTGCCGGCGAAAGCAGCAGGCTCTGCGCGTAGCGGAACATACGGTCGCGGAGCGGCACGACGAGCGAGGTGAATTCAGTTTCCTTCATTGTATCTGTAAGACGAAGCTAACGCGCAAAACGCAACATTGCAACGCCAAATATCGCGATTTTTTCGGCCGCACAGCCCGAATAAGGCCGAAAATACCTGCAACTATATTATAGGTGTAAAAATATTTTTGAAAATTTAGGTACTTTGTATTGCATAATACTAAAATTAGTTTTATATTTGCATTGTAATAATAGTAAATCCCGCAAACATTAACCGCGACAATACTCTTACGACTATGAAACAGACTGTAAACGTGAACATCGGCTCCGTGGCATTCATCCTCGACGAGGACGCCTACCGGGTACTGGGCAGTTATTTCGACGACATTCGCCGGCGCCTGCCGGAGGACGATGCCGAGACGATGGGCGACATCGAAGTCCGCGTGGCGGAGATTTTCAGCGAGAAGGTCGCATCGCCCATGCGGGTCATCACCCTCGACATGGTCCGTGCAGCGATGGCCCAGATGGGTTCCCCGGCCGACTTCGGCGAACCCCGCGGCGCGGAGTGGTCGCAGGACGCCGATGCAGCGGACGCCGGAAACACATTCGACGAACCGGCAGCACCGCGCAAGCTCTACCGTTCGCGCACCGACCGTTCGATCGCCGGCATCTGCGGGGGACTTGCCGATTACTTCGACTCCGACCCGACGATGATCCGCCTGCTGATGCTGCTGCTGATCCTTTTCGGAGGTCTTTCGATCTGGGCTTACATCATCCTCTGGATCGTCATTCCCGAAGAGCCGGCCCGAAAATTCAATATCAACAAAAAAAACCGATAAATTATGGCAACGAACGAAAACAGACGGTTATTCCGTTCCCAAGACAGCATTATCGCAGGCGTATGCGCCGGCCTGGCCGAATTCTTCGGACTCGATACATCGCTCGTACGCATCGCAACCCTGATCCTGATTTTCTTCGGAGGTCTCTCGCTCTGGGTATACATCATCCTCTGGCTGATCGTCCCGAAGGCCCCCAAAAGGTTAAACGCATAGCACCATGGCTGAAGACAACGTAAAAGCGCAGATGCGCAAAGGAATCCTGGAGTACTGCATCCTCGCCATCCTTTCCCGCGAGGACTCGTATGCTCCGAAGATCATCGCCGAACTCAAGCAGGCGGAAATGATCGTAGTCGAGGGTACGCTCTACCCGATCCTCACCCGGCAGAAAAACGCAGGACTGCTGACCTACCGCTGGGAGGAATCCCCGCAGGGTCCGCCCCGCAAGTACTACGCACTCACGGACAAAGGCCGCGATTACCTCACGACGCTCGACGAAGCCTGGGATGAACTCGTCGGACAGATCCAACTCATCCGCCACGGAAAAAACGATTAACCCAAAAAACAATACCATGAAAAAGATTCTTCTGATAGCCGTCCTGATCGGAGCCATGCTCTCCGTAACTGCCTATATCGCCTGCGTGGCAATGCCGATGCTGGGCAAAACCATCAAGGGCAGCGGCAATATCGTCACCAAGACCATCCCGGCCCCCGATTTCAACAGCATCGAGGCATCGCACGCCGTGAAAGTTATCGTTACGGACAAGGTGTCGGACATCCGCATCGACGCCGACGACAACCTGATGGACCTGGTCGAAGTGAAGAGCGCGGGGAACACGCTGGTCGTACGGCTCAGCGACGAAGCACGCAGCACCTCGAATATCCACGTAACGGTAACCGTTCCGTACAACGAAAAGCTCGGCAGCGTACACGCCTCCGGCGCAACCCAGGTGACGGTCGAACCTACGCTGACCGCCCCCAAAGTCGAAATCGAAGCCTCGGGCGCATCGAAAGTCAACGCCAATGCCCGGACCACGGAGTGCAAGGTGGACTGTTCGGGAGCCTCCAAGATCAGCATGGGCGTCCAGGCCGACATTTGCAAAATGGAGTGCTCGGGAGCCTCGAAACTGGAAGTTACGGGAACGGCCGGCGACTGCAAGGTCGACGTGAGCGGCGCATCGTCGTGCAACGCTTCAGAACTCGTGTCCGAGACCTGCAACGCGAAAGCATCGGGCGCTTCGAAAGCCCAGGTGAACTGCACCCGGAAACTGAACGCCCAGGCATCGGGCGCTTCGAAAATCGCTTATACCGGCGGCAGTACGGACAATACGATCAGCAAATCGGGCGCAAGTTCGGTTTCGCGCCAATAAACCTTTGCTAATTTACCCACTACCATGAAAGAGGTTAAAAAATGCAGCATCTCGGGCGTGGCGTTCACCATGGACGCCGATGCCTACGAGGCCCTCGAATCCTACCTCGAAAGCCTTAAAAAGACCTATAAGGACACGGCCGACGGCGCGGAAATCGTCGCCGACATCGAGGCCCGCATCGCGGAACTGATCCTCTCGGCGCAGGACAACACCCGCATCGTGGAGCAGCCCCTGATCCTGAACATCATCCGGCAGATGGGCTCCGCCGAGGACATCTCCCAGGAGAGCCCCGACCGCGACCTGCAATGCGACACCCCGCGCATCCCGCGCCGCCTCTACCGCGACACGGAAAATGCCAAGCTGGGCGGCGTTTGCGCCGGCATCGGCAAGTATTTCGACATCGACCCCGTATGGGTGCGGCTCGGGCTGTTCCTGCCCCTGCTGTTCACCTGCTTCGGGTGGATTCCCTTCCTGCACTGGTTCAGCCCGATGTTCGGCAACCTGTTCGGCATCTTCCTGATCTGCTACTTCATCATGTGGTTCGCCGTCCCGGCGGCCCGTTCGGCACGGCAGAAGCTCGAAATGAACGGCGAGAAGATCACCGCACAGTCCATCGGCGAAGTCACCACAGCCACGGCTACGGCCTGCGCCGAACCCGACGCCAAGGCCAAGCCGATCGTCGCCGAGGTCGTCTCGGTCTTCGGCAAAGTCGTACTGATCCTGCTGAAAATCATCGCCGGGTTCATCGTCTTCGGACTCATCATGGCGGCCTGCGCCCTGATCATCGGCATATTCGCCCTGATCGTCGGCGGAGAGGGATTCTTCACCCCGGCCGTCTTCGGCAGCACGGTGTCGATCTGGATCGCGAGCCTCGGCATACTGGCCGGACTCATCCCCATCATCCTGCTGATCTACGTACTGATGTGCCTGATCGCCTCGCGCAAACCCGGCGGCAAGACCGTGCTGGCCATCTTCCTGCTGTGGCTGGCCTCGATCATCGCCGTCTCGTGCGTCGCCATCCGCGAGAACGTAGGCGACAAGTTCAGGACCAAACGCAAGGTCATCGAACAGGTGTTCCAGAGCCAGATCGTCATCAACGGTGACACCACGACCCTCGAACGCCTGCTGGAAGATTACGACGACGAAAGCGTGATCGAGGAGGGCCGCAAAATCCTGCATATCTCCGTGCCTTCGAAGTCGATCGACATCACCGTCGACAAGAAGCAGGGCGAACTGCGGGTCAACGCCGACGGCAAACAGGTGACGGTTCAGGCCCAGGACAACCCGGGCGAGGCATCGGTCACGATAAAGGCCGGTGAAAACCCGCAAACCAAGAGCGACGAATAACCATGCGCGTAAACTGAAATAAAAAGTTTTCTCCGAAGTACGGGCGGCATCCTTTTTGGGCCGCCCGTATTTTTTGAAAATTTTAAAATTATTACTACCTTTGGAGGCGTAACGCCCCTTTTAGCCGTCGGAAGGTTCTACCGAGCCGCACGCGACCCGGTGTCGAATCCATCCGACTTTTTTGTATCTTTGAAAGGTTTTGTTTTTAACAAATGAGAGTATGGCCGGAATCAAAAGCATAGGCATTCTGACATCGGGCGGCGACGCGCCGGGCATGAATGCAGCAATTCGCGCGGTGACGCGCAGCGCAATCTACAACGGATTTACCGTAAAAGGGATCATGCGCGGTTTTAAAGGTTTGGTATTCAACGAAATCGTCGAATTCAAATCGCAGAGCGTCAGCAACATCATCCAGTTGGGCGGCACGATCCTGAAAACCGCCCGCAGCGAGGAGTTCAAGACCACCGAAGGCCGCAAGGCGGCTTACGACAACATGGTCGCCGCGGGGATCGACGCCCTGGTGGTGATCGGCGGCGACGGTTCGCTGACCGGTGCGGGACTTTTCGCCCAGGAATACAACGTGCCGATCGTGGGACTGCCCGGTACGATCGACAACGACCTCGGAGGCACGGACTCGACGATCGGTTACGACACGGCGCTGAACACCATCATGGAGGCGGTCGACAAACTGCGCGACACGGCATCGAGCCACGAGCGGCTTTTCTTCGTCGAGGTGATGGGCCACACGGCAGGTTTCCTGGCGCTCAACAGCGCCATTGCCACGGGTTCCGAGGCGGCGATCATCCCGGAGATGGACACCGAAGTCGACCAGTTGGCCGAACTGATCAACCACGGATTCCGCAAGAGCAAGAACTCGGCGATCGTGATCGTCGCGGAGAATCCCAAGACGGGTGGTGCCACGGCGCTGGCCGAGCGTGTGAAGAAGGAGTTCCCGCAGTATGACGCGCGCGTAACGATCCTGGGCCACATCCAGCGCGGCGGTTCGCCGACGGCTGTGGACCGCATCCTCGCCTCGCGCATGGGCGAAGCGGCAATCGAAGCGATCCTCGACGGACAGCGCAACGTGATGATCGGTACGATGAACGGCAAGATCGTCTACGTACCTTTCGCCAAAGCCGTGAAACACGACAAGGGCATCGACCGCGGCGCCCTGGAGCTGGTGAAAATCCTCTCGATATAGACCCTAAACCCGAACATAAGCGAATGAAACGCGTAATTGGCATCGGCAATGCCCTGACCGACATGCTGGTCAACCTGAAAACCGACTCCGTACTGGGAAGGTTCAAATTAGCCAAAGGCTCGATGAGCCTTGTGGATACCCGGCTCCAGACCGAAATTTCGAAATCGGTGGCCGGACTCCCCTACTCCCTGTCGCTCGGAGGATCGGCCGGAAACACCATCCGCGCCATGGCCCAGCTGGGCAGCAGCGTCGGTTTCATCGGCAAGGTAGGTCCCGACACCACGGGCGATTTCTTCGTGCAGGCACTGGACAACCTCGGCATCGAGCCGATCATCTTCCGGGGCAAGGAGCGTTCGGGCAAATGCGTGTCGCTGATCTCCGCAGACGGCGAACGCACGATGGTCACCTACCTCGGTGCAGCTTTGGAACTTTCGGCCGGGGAGATCGAGCCGTCGATCTTCGAGGGTTACGACTGCCTTTACGTCGAGGGGTATCTGGTGCAGAACCACGACCTGATCCTCAAAGCCGCCTGCACGGCCAAGAAGTGCGGGCTGAAAGTCGCCATCGACCTGGCCAGTTTCAACATCGTGGCCGAGAACCTCGAATTCCTGCGCGAACTGGTTCGCGAACATGTCGACATCGTCTTCGCCAACGAGGACGAGGCCAAGACCTTCACCTGCGAGGCCGAACCGCTGAATGCCCTGCAAGCCATATCGAAGCTGTGCGACCTGGCAATCGTCAAGATCGGCACGAAAGGCGCGCTGATCAAGCAGGGCGAGGAGGTCGTACACGTGGGCATCATGGCCGCAGCCAAACGCGTGGACACCACGGGTGCGGGCGACTTCTATGCCGCCGGGTTCCTGGCGGGCCTCTGCGACGGGCTTTCGCTGCGCCAGTGCGGCACGATCGGCGCTATCACGGCCGGCAAGGTGATCGAGGTCGTAGGCACGACCTTCGGCGAAGAAGCCTGGGCCGACATCCACCAGTTGGTGAACAAGGTTAAAAACGAAAAATACCTGTTTTAAAGACAAAGGGGTTGAACAAATGTTCAACCCCTTTTATCAATCCCTTTCTCAGGCGCATGCGGCCAAAACCAGCAGTTTTCAATTTTTAATTTTCGTGAACAGCCCCCGGCTGATCCCCCAGCGCATGCGCAACAGCCACCGCGACCGGCGGGACGGCATCGTGCAGCACAGCAGCAGCGTAGCCCCCCATTTGGCGATCTCCAGCACGAAGGTCTTCAGCAGCCGGCCGTGAATCTGCGCCCGGAGCCGTTGGCTCACGCCGATATTGTAGCTCAGCCGCCGGAAATAGGTTTCATTGAGTTTAGCAGGCGGGATGATGTGCCACATCACCGCTCCCGGCACATACCAGATCGTCTCGCCGCCGAGCAGCAGCCGCTCGAAAAAATCGTTCTCCTCGCCACCGATCAACTCGCCGTTCACACGCCCCAGCGTAGGGTCAAAACCGGCGTAACCGGCCAGTCCTGCACGCCGGAAGGCCATGTTCCCACCCCCCGGAACCCGTCCCGCAGGAAACGGACGCACCTCGGGCCCGAAATCCATCGGATTGGCAATCGGCATCTCGACGTATTTCGACATCCATGCCGGACGCCCCGTCGGGTATTCGGCGATGATGTGCCCCCCGGCCACAACGGCTTCGGGATGCGCGTCGAAAAATTCGAGATAAGCCCGCAGGAAGCCTTCGTTGACCCGCTCATCGTCGTCGATAAACACCACCAGCGGCGCCTGCGCCTCCCGCAGTCCACGGTTACGGGCATACGACACACCGGGGCCGTCCTCCGCGACAAGCCTCAACGCGCACCCGGCATGCGCAGCAGCAAAGGCCGCAAAACGCGCTTCGGTATCGTCCGTGGAGTTGTTGCTCACGACCACACATTCCCACTCCGCACGCGGCAAATCCTGCCGCACGACAGATTCGAGTGCAGCAACGAGTTGTGCGGCACGGTTGTGGGTGGGAATGACGAGCGATATCCGAATCATCGTGCGAATGTAACAATTTATCCGTAAAAAACCCGTATATTTGTTGGAAATATAAAAGCGATACGACTATGTATAAACTGATTCGTACCCTCATGCTGGCCCTTGCCGCGGTGGTCGTCACTACCGCCTCGGCACAGAGCGTCAGCTGGAAAAACTCGGTGGAACATCTCGACGGCGACACCTACCGGATCGTACTCGAAGCCTCCATTCCGGCCCCCTACCACATGTATGACATGGGTCCCTACGACGGCGGCCCCAACGCTACGACATTCACCGTCACGCCCGGTGCAGGCGCCGTCCTCGAAGGAAGCGTCGAGCAACTGACACAACCCGAGCGCCATTACGACAAGACGTTCGAAATGGAGATCGGAACCTTCGCCAAAAAGGCCCGGTTTGCCCAGAAGGTAAAACTCACAGTCCCGGCTGCGAACGTCAAAGTCCGGATCGACTGGATGATCTGCGACGATACGAGCTGCCTGCCTCCCGACGACACGGAACTGACCGTCACGATACCCGCCGGAGCGACGGTCGCAAACCAGCCTGCAACGACTTCGGAAGAGGCAACAACCGCTCAGGTTGAAACCTCCGTCCCGACTGAAACCGCAACGGCCCCGGCTGCTGAAATCGCGCCCGCGCAGAAAGACGCCGCAGGCGGCGGTTCGCTGTGGGGACTGATCATCGAGGCTATTCTCTGGGGCTTTGCGGCCCTGCTGACCCCATGCGTTTTCCCGATGGTCCCGATGACCGTCTCGTTCTTCATGAAAGGCTCCGGAAGCCCTGCGCTGGGTCGCTTTCGCGCCGGCATGTATGGATTTTTTATCATAGCCCTCTACACGCTGCCGATCGCTGCGATCATCCTGATCACCCGCCTCGTAGGCGGCGACGCCGTCACGGCCGACATCTTCAACTGGCTGGCGACACACTGGCTCCCGAACATCCTCTTCTTCCTGGTATTCATGGTCTTCGCCGCATCGTTCTTCGGGGCGTTCGAAATCACGATGCCCTCGTGGATGGTCAATAAAACCGACTCAAAAGCCGACTCGAAGGGCCTTGCAGGCATCTTCTTCATGGCCCTGACGCTCGTGCTGGTGTCGTTCTCGTGCACCGGTCCCATCGTCGGCTCGGTGCTGATCAAATCGACCTCCGGAGAGTTCTGGACCCCGATCATCACGATGCTGGCCTTCTCGGTCGCCTTCGCATTGCCGTTCACCCTCTTCGCCTTCTTCCCCGCAATGCTCAAAAAACTGCCCAAGAGCGGCGGATGGCTCAACTCAGTGAAGGTCGTGCTGGGCTTCATCGAAGTTGCGCTGGGTATGAAATTCCTCTCGGTCGCCGACCAGACCTACCACTGGGGGCTGCTCGACCGGGAAATCTACCTGGCCGTATGGATCGTGACGTTCTCCCTGCTGGGTCTCTACCTGCTCGGTAAGATCAAATTCGCCCACGACAGCGACATGCCCTACCTCGGCGTAGGCCGCCTCGCCCTGTCGATCATCACCTTCTCGTTCGTCGTTTACCTCATTCCCGGCATGTGGGGCGCTCCGCTCAAAGGCCTTTCGGGCTACCTGCCGCCCCTGCATACGCAGGATTTCGTACTCGGACAGGAAGGTCCGGCCTCAACAGCCCCGGGCGACAATGCGCACATGCTGCTGACCGTCGACGGCCGGAAACCCAAATACAGCGATTTCCTCCACCTGCCGCACAACCTCGAAGGGTTCTTCGACCTGAAAGAGGCCGAAGCCTATGCGGCCAAAGTGGGTAAACCCCTCTTTATCGACTTCACGGGCCACGGATGCGTCAACTGCCGCGAAATGGAGGCCCGCGTATGGTCCGACCCGCAGGTGCTGGATATCCTGCGCAACGACTATGTCATCGTGGCGCTCTACTCCGACGACAAGAAGGTGGTCCCTGAGAGCGAGTGGGTGACGACCGATTCGGGGAAAGTACTCAAAAGCCTCGGCAAGATCAACTCCTACTACGCGCTGAAGACCTTCGGGGTCAACGCCCAGCCCTACTACGTATTGCAGGGCCGCGACGGGAAGCAGCTCGTGCCGCCCCGCGGTTACGACCTCAACGTGCAGGGATTTGTGGACTTCCTCCGCAGCGGCGTCGAAGCCTACAACAAACAGCAATAGGTATTCCGCAATAAAAAAGCCTGCGACCGGAATGGCCGCAGGCTTTCTATTTGATTTCAACTGAATCAGTCCGAAAATTCGTCGAACATCTTCGTGCTGAGGTATTTTTCCGCCCGGTCGGGGAAGACGACCACAATGTTGCCCTGCCCGATCTTCTGCGCCGTACGCACCGCAGCCAGCATTGCCGCACCGCTGCTCATACCGGCGAAAATCGCCTCTTTCTTAATGATCTCCCGGGCCATGGCGATGGCCTCCTCGCTCTCGATCATCTCCTGTACGTCGATCTGCGACGGATCGTAGATATCGGGCACGATGGCCTCCTCCATATTCTTGAGTCCCTGGATATAGTGGCCGCGGATCGGCTGCGCACAGACAACCTTGATGTCGGGCTTCATCACTTTGAGGAAGCGCGAAAGGCCCATCAGCGTGCCCGACGTTCCAATGGCACACACGAGGTAGTCAATATTGCCGCCCGTCTGCTGCCAGATTTCCAGCGCCGTGGACTGGTAGTGCGCCAGGTAATTGCTGGCATTGGCAAACTGATCGGGCATGAAATACTTGTCGGGGGCATCGGCCACCTTCTTCCGTGCAAGGCGAATCGCCCCGTCGGTCCCCTCCTCGGCAGGCGTCAGAATCACCGTCGCTCCGTAGGAGCGGATGATCTTCCGCCGTTCGATCGACACCGCTTCGCTCATCACGATCTCCACAGGATACCCCTTGACGATCCCCACGATGGCCAGACCGATGCCCGTATTGCCCGATGTGGGTTCGATGATGGTCTTGCCGGGCGTCAGACGCCCGTCTTTCTCGGCAGCCTCGATCATCCGGAGCGCAATGCGGTCCTTGATGCTCCCCGTGGGATTGAACCCTTCGAGTTTGGCAAAGATTTTAACTTTCGGATTGGGGCAAAGCCGGTTGATCCGTACCATCGGGGTCGTGCCGATGGTCCCCAGAATATTTTTTTTAACCATAATAGCCTCTCATTAAACCGCGTAAAGATAATCATTTTCCGGAAATATCAGAAAAATCCCGGAACGACCTCCCATCGCGGCGCACAGCACAAACGAAACGCCCGCACATTCATTGTGCAGGCGTCCGTACATGCGTGCAGAAAGGCGTAGGTTACTTCCCCTTCCCGGTCTCGGCAAATGCCGATTCGATCTCACGCTCCCGCTGCTGGCGCTCTTTGGCCGTGGGAGCCTTGCCCTCGTTGACCAGTTCGTCGATATTACGCTCGAAATTCTGCTCACAAGGGTCACAGACGGTGTTTTTGTCTTCTTTCATATGTGTGGAATTATGCATTTCAAAACCCTTTACTGCAAATAGTGCGCCGCAGGAGCGCCTTCCGTAATTATTCCTTTGATCCAGCCCGCCAGACATCCGCACCCCAACAACCGGACAATGGAAAAATTTCACTACCTTTAGGCAAATCCGACGCAACCCATGAAAATCGAAAAAACAACGCTCCCGGCAAACTCCCTCATCGCACAATACCAAGACGTGAATTACAGCGACAGTTTCCGCACCCGCCACCCCAAACCGGTAACGACTAGTCCCGACGACCTGATGGGTGCATTCTGGACAACAATGCCCGGCTGGTTGCGTCTGCTCTTCAAAATCCGGGACCTGCTGGTCAAACCCTTTGGCCTGAAAACCGGAGACGACGGAAATCCCGAAAAATTAAAGGAAGCGATCAAAAACGGCGAAAGTTACCGCTTCATGTCCGTCGTCGGGAAGACACCCCGGGAGACAGTCATCGCTCTCGATGACAAGCACCTCAAAGCCTGGTTCTCGGTCTATATCGAGGACTGCACCGTCAGCCTGAGTACCCTGGTCCAATATCACAACAAACTGGGCCTCGCCTACTTCACCCTGATCCGTCCGTTCCACAGCATCGTCGTAAAATCGCTCTTCCGGCAGGTGATGCGGGAACAGGGATATTAGTCATTTCGCCAAAAAATTCCTTGTCTGGCCAATAAAAATCGGTAATTCAAATCTTCGACGAAACACAGGCCCGTTTTTGAAACCGGATTACGGGAAAATCCACTATTTTTGAAATGTCAACTACACAAAGCATCCATGAAATTCCAACCGCCGGTCGAAGAGCGCAGCAACGAGGACCTCATAGGAATTGCCAATTCGACGACCGAATACTGGCAACGGGAGATAATCGACCAGTCCCGCAAAGAACTCGACCGCCGGGGCGTATCCCAGGCGGAAGAATCGGCCCTGCTGGCCAAATGGGCCGAGGAATCCCGACAATACGATGCCGAACTGGCAAAATGGTTGGAACAAAATGCCACCGAACAATATCGGCTACACGAAAAACTGTTCATCCTCCTGCTCGGACCACTTATCCTAATCGGGAGATCGATGTACGGAGCATCCCTGTCCGAACTGAAAGCTGGGAATTACAAATTGAAATACCGGCAGCGCTGGCTACTCCTGTTATCAGGAGTGGGCCTTTGGATCGTCGCGCTCAACCTCCTCGGAATGATTCTCCAATACACAGAATCATCGTAAAATTCCGGGTTCCCAAATGTTATTTTACAGATGCAATATAGTTCCGAAGTTCGCTCAACGGAATATACTGACTCCGATCTGTATCATCTGGCATTTTAGTGACATTTATATATCCGAGGTCCAATTCCGTAGATTTTTCCCCGAGTATAGCATCTAACAATAAAAAGGTCCCTCCTAAAAACAGATTCCGGTCTTCATCCCGGTAATCAGGATAAACGACCTCTATATTGACGCCTGGCTTATAGTTATCGCCAATCAAAGGCAAAAATAGAATCTTAGTCGCATCGAACGAGCGCGTTCCATATTGGATAACAGCGCTATCCCCCGTCGGTTGTCTGAATGCCGTTATCTTCCAATGCTCAAGGTTCGGAGCGTTGTCGACCAACTTTTCGACCTGGGAAAATAATTTCCGATCCCCGTCAGCCGATACGACCAACTCATATTCGGAAGATTGTTTATCGTATCCGATTTGAAACACCAACCCTTTGCAATAATCATCAAGTTGTTTCGACAACGGCCCGAACAAATCCGCCATATTGCCCGTCAGATCACCTCCTTGCGGAAAGTTATGGCTATAACCAGAGAACCACGTCCAGAATTTCACTTCCGGCGACTGTTTCCTCGAAAAACAACTAAACATTCCCATAGCGATAATTATAATTACAAAACGTTTCATACACCCAAATATAGCAAAATAACATGATTTATCGCAGCCTGTAAATCAATTATGGATTATACACTTCTTCAGATGGGAAGTTCATCCATTATTTTTCCGAAGTCATCGATGAATATTTTTCTACTATCCAACCATAAGGCCTCGTGTGTTCCAAGATTTGACAACCCATTATATATGCATGGTAAGACAACTTGCCCCACAACATCTATTACTCCAAAACAATTGTCCTTTTCAACAATATATTTATCACCTTTAAGTTCGCCAATTTTGTCGTACTCCAAAGGAGTGAGCAGCCTCCCGTTATGGTCGATTAAGCCATACTTTGTCTTACGATAAAAATAATGATTCCCGTATTCGTCATTTACCTCTATTTTTTCACCGATACAAATCCCGACTATAGCAGAACCCAGCATAAAATCATTCACACGGTCATATAATGTATCTATTACGACATCTCCGCTGTGATCGATATAACCCCATTTATCTTTTATCTTTATGGCAGCCAGTCCTTCAGAAAATCGACATGAGTAATCAAACTTGAACGGAATGACACATTCTCCTTTTCGATCGATGAACCCGAATTTTTCGCCATCTATAGTGACAGCCGCCACCCCTTCATGAAAAGAATCTGCCTCCTTGTATATATTATTAATCTCTATTTTATTGGAAGTGTTTATGTATCCATACTTCCCCTCATTAACATACGGTATCAATTCTTCACTATAACATCCCAACCATTCGTATGTAAAAGGGATGACGATTTTGCCATCCCGGTCGATATAGCCATATTTATCGGTTACATCATCTTGTGCCACGAAAGTATTTCTACCGACATAGTGTATATTATAAAGATTTTTAATACCGATTTTTTTAAAATGTTTTCCGGCCCAATTTTGGGAGAATAAGGGTTGAAAAGCGAGAATAAAAAAGCAACCAAGACAAAATCTTTTCATTGGGTTTCTTTTAAGGAGGGAGTTTCAGCAAATATAATAAAAATAGAATAGCGATTATCGGATCGCAGAAGAAAAATAAACGTCGAGAATAATTCTCTCAATCAGTAGATTACAAATACAAAAAAAGCGGACAACTCTTTCGAATTGTCCGCTTTGGTAGCGGGAGAAGGACTCGAACCTCCGACCTTCGGGTTATGAGCCCGACGAGCTGCCAACTGCTCCATCCCGCGATATGTCTTTAGATATGATCTATCGCTTTTGCGTGTGCAAAGATAAGACAAAAATATGGACTCTGCAAATATTTCCGGGCTCTATTTATCCGGAATGGCCTTATCACCCTAGCAGTCAG
Organism: Bacteroidota bacterium; assembly: GCA_023443765.1. Classification (GTDB taxonomy): domain Bacteria; phylum Bacteroidota; class Bacteroidia; order Bacteroidales; family Rikenellaceae; genus Alistipes. Next base: position 19,034 of record JAEZTA010000149.1, read on the forward strand.
TAATAAAAAATTTACTTTTTATATTTCTCACACGTCATTTCCATCCGGAATTTCTGATACATTTCCTGAGACGCAAAACCCGCGTTATTGAATTTATATTCACCTTTCGGCGATGAGATACACAACCGCTCATCGTCGTTTTCAACAAAGGTAAGTTCCCTGATGTCCAGATCGACCGGTTCCACGCGATTTCCGCGTTGTACATTCATCCGCAACCGACCCGCTTCGAGCCGTATTTCGCCGTCGATTTTGGGCCCGCTGATCATTCTGCGAAACCCGGCATAGGAAATCCCGATTACCACCGCCAAAGATGCCACAAACGCATAAAGCCGTATCTCAGGCGAAAAAAGGCTGAAAAAGCCACGGGCGGAATCGGCTTGAGAATAATCAAATGCCAGATACAGCGACCACGAAGCCGGCATCCCAAAAAGAATCAGATTGGCCATCAACTTCTGGTTGTGCCGACCATAATTATATTGCCCCATAATCAACGGATATTAGCTGCTACAATCTCCGCCAGGTCGCGGATTTCCCCTTTCGTGCCACGGCCGATGGCCTTCTTGCAGAGCGGGCAGGCCGTGACGATCACTTCGGCGCCCGTGGCGTCGAGTTCCGCGGCGACCGACTGTGCAATCTGCACCTGCTGGCCGTCGGAAATAGCCGTATTAGCCACCGAAGAACCACAGCAGAGGGCGTTTTCACGCGTCGAGGCAGGTTCGAGCAATTCGCCCACGGCTTCGATCACCGCACGCGGTTCGTCGTAAATTCCGCTTCCGCGCCCCAGTTCGCAGGGGTCGTGGTAGGTGAAACGCGTAGCGCCGTGCGTCAGCGCAAGGCGTCCGGCACGAATCAGGCGCAGGATGTATTCCGAGTGGTGCAAAACCTCGATACCGGTCAGGTTGTAATCCTCGCGGAACACCTTGAGGCAGATCGGACACGAGGTTACGAGTGTCGTAATGCCATGTTTACGGAACAGTTCGGCATTGTATTTCATCATCTTGCGGGCCGAATCGGTCTCACCCGCAAGTTTCAGCGGCCGGCCGCAGCAGACGCCGCCTTCGCGGTCGGCCCACCAGACCTCCTCGCCCGCAGCCTCGAAGATCGTGGACATCGCCGACATCGTCCGCGGAGTCAGCAGGGTCATACAACCCGCAAAGTACCCAACTTTACCCTCGCCCAGCGAACGGTCCAGCCCCTTGAAATAGCCATAACGGCGTTCGTCGGGGACATTGCACATCTTGTCGCGTGAATTGATGCGGAGCGTATTGAGGTCAATATCGACGGGACATTTCTCGGTACAACGCCCGCACATCAGGCAGTTGTCGGCCGTTTGGAGGCGCAGCATGTTGTAGCGGCGGTCGCGCAGGAAGTAGACCGACTGCACGTCGTTGATCCCCAGCACGCTTTGCAACTGGCACGGGTCGATGCAGATACCGCACCGCGAGCAGGCCTCGACCTGGAAATTATCGTAGGAAGACTCCTTTTCGCCCGAGCGCAAGTTGTAGTGGCGCAGGAAGATAAGAGGTATCTCCGTGAAAATATGCATGTAACGCGAGAACGGCAGCGCCACGAAGAATACCCCGAGGCACGAGGAGTAGAACCACCACGCCCCGGTTTCAAGGTTCATCAGCGGCATCACCCCGATGTGCCCGGCCATCCATGCGCCAAGGCTCCCGGTGAGGAATCCCCCGCCGCCGTACAGCGCACACGTGGCGCTTTCGGCCACCAGGCGCGCCGGGAATATGAACCACAGCGCCGAGAGGGCCACGCGATCGCCCAGAACATGCTTCGTCGTGCGGCGCATACCCATCGCCCGGGAGTAAAAACGCTTTCCCCAGGCCAGCGCTACGCCCGAAAGGACGAGCAGCAACAGCAGGTCCATCACGAAGTCAAAGACAGGTTTGTGTTCCAGTCCCGTGGCAAAATACTTAAAGAAGACGTGTCCCTGCAACGGCACGTAACGGAACCCGAGGTAAGCTATAGTCTCGATCCACCCCACGGCAATCAGCAGGAACCAACCGAAGGCCAGCGACATGTGCATGTAGCCCAGCAGCGGATTGACCTTAAAGATGCGGCGGTGGAGCAGCGATTCGCTCACCACCTCCCACGCCGCCGTGAAGGTGCGGCGCGTCGGCAGCCCGAACAGAATCCGTTTCTTGTCGGCGCGGGGCAGGCGGTAGAGCCACGAGCCCCACTTCCACGCCAGGATGGCGAACATCACCGCAGCGCCGACGATGAACGGAATACAGAATGGTGCGTAGAAAGTCATCGTCAGAAATCCCCCAGTTTACGTTTGATAAGCATGACCACGCCGCGCGTGTTGATGCCGCGCGGGCAGACCAGCCGGCATTTGCCGCACAGCATACACTTGTTCATCTCCTCATAAGCCCCCTGGTATTCGCCGCGGCGCACCAGCGTGTGGACCTTGCGGAAGTTGAATTCCGTGAGGTTGCCCGCCGTGCAGACCGCCGTGCAGGCTCCGCATCCGATGCAGGCCTGCAACTCGGGCATCTCGTGCAGTATCTCATCGCTCTTGCGCAGGTTGTTGCGGTCGATGTCGATGGCCCGGGGCTTCGAGATAGTATATCCGAAATTGATCGCCGCCATACTATGCCCCCACGTATTTGGCCGCAGCGTCGGCCGCAGCAATGCCTTCATTCAGCGATTCACCAATATTCTTGGGCGCAGAGATGGTCCCGGCGTAAAAAATGCCGTCGACGCTGCTCTTCACATTACCCAGGAACATGTCGCGCGGAGCCATGAAACCGCTCGGAGCGCGCCGCAGCCCGGCACCCTCTGCAAAGGTCTCGTTGTCGTCGTTGGCGCGCATCCCCACGATCAGGATCAGCATGTCGACGCTCATCCGCAAAGGTCGTCCCGTCAGCGTATCCTCGGCCTTGATCTGCACCCGTCCGTCAATCATCGGGCTGGCCTCGGAAATACGTCCGCGCAGGAAATGGATGTTGTATTTCTGCTGCGCCTCGCGATACATCTCCTCGTAACCGGGACCGAACATGCGAATATCCATGTAAAAGTTGAAAACGTCGGCTTCGGGAAAGAGCTGCTTCATCTCCATCGCCTGCTTCACACCCGTGATGCAGCACACCTTCGAGCAGTGCTGCTGGCAGACCTTCTCGTCGCGCGAACCGACGCAGTGCAGAAAAGCGATGCGCCGGGGACGCGACCCGTCGGACTTCGCCACACGGCCTTCGTTGAGCATCCGCTCGATGTCGACCGTCGTGAAGACATTGTCGTAGATGCCGTAGCCGTATTCTTCCTTGACCGAGGCGTCGAAAAGCGTGAACCCGCTGGCCACGACCACCGAATCGCACGACAGCGTCCGCCCATCGGCAAGCGTCACGGAGTTCTTCGTGAATCCTTTGACCTCCGTCGAAACCAGCACCTCGATACCGCT
>JAEZTA010000169.1 GCA_023443765.1 Bacteroidota bacterium
GTGCAAACGCAACTGGACGGGCGACAAGGTCTACCACGACGACGACGCCAAGGGCGAATGCTTCCGCTCCTACTCCTCGGTCGAAGAGTCGTACCGCGACCACGCCGAGTTCCTCGACTCGCAGCCCCGCTACGATTCGCTGTTCGCCTATTCGTCCAACGACTACAAAAGCTGGGCGCGGGGCCTCAAGGCCGCGGGTTACGCCACAGCCCCCGACTATGCGCAGCGACTGATCCGCATCATCGAGGAGAACCAGTTGTTCCTGCTCGACCAGCCCGACGGCGCCCAGCTCTACGCCTCGCGTTACGGGCTGAAGCGCGACCCCGAAGAGTGGTTCTCGTCGCAGAGCAGCGTCGAGGAACTTGCCCGGACCGAGGGCGCCATCGACCCCGACAACTACCGTGTGACGATCAATGCCCACCAGGGCTACAACGTCTATGCCACCAACGGCGTACACTACGTGCTGGCCAAGGAGAACGACACGTTCGAAAATATCGGGCAGAAGTTCCGCCTCTCGCCGCGCAACCTGCGCAAATTCAACGACCTGAAGGATAAGAAGGCCCAGCCGGTGACGGGCGAGGTGGTCTACATCGAGCGCAAGCAGAAGCGCTGGACGGGCAACGCCCAGCACCACATCAGCCGCCGGGGCGAAACGGCTTACTCCGTAGGCCAGTCCTACGCCATCCGCACGCGGTCGATCGAGAAGCTCAACAAGCTCCGCCCCAACGAAGAGATCGCCGCAGGGCGCGAAATACGCATAAAATAAACCTACATACCATGGAAACAACCCCGCTCAGAGCAAAGATTCTCGATACCATCATCCGCAAATCGACGCTGAAACAGAAGGTTTTCGACAACACCTTCGGAGCGTTCAACCTGCTGAAGGAGACCTTACTGGAGATGGCCTCGGAGATGGACGACGAACTGGACGGCAAACTCGACCGCCGCGTGCGGCTCGAATACCGCGACCGCGGCAAGTTCGAAGCCCAGCTGCAGGTGGCCAACGACATCCTGATCTTCCAAATGCACACCGACGTTTTCGAATTCGACGCCGACCACCTCATCTGGCAGAACCCTTACGTGCAGAGCGACTGCGACAACTCCTACTGCGGGCTGATCAACATCTACAACTTCCTTTCCGACTCGTTCAAGTTCAACCGCAACGCCGACGAAGGCTACCTGATCGGGCGCATCTTCATCAACCGCGAACACCGCTACTTCGTCGAAGGCAAGCAGCAGGGTTCGATGCGGGCGATAGACTTCGGCAAGTCGGAGATCGACCAGGAAGCGCTGGTGACGATCCTCGAAACAGCAATCGCTTTCTCGCTGAATTTCGACCTGCTGATGCCGCCCTACGAGGAGAACAAGCGCGTGACGGTCGACCAGTTCAACACCAAGATGGACAATTCGAAATTCGTGACCGGGAAACGCCTCGGCTACGATTTCGACGTGGAAGATATTTAAGGAACAAGGAATGGGAAGGGCTTCCGATTTTACACCGGATTGCGTATTTGCAGGTCGTATTCGCCGCCTGTGGCGGTGTTTACAAGCCTGCCCCTCCCCTAAATCCCCTCCCCGAGGAGACTTGTCGCATCGCGACCAAAACATTGGACAACACTTTTAACACGCATCGCTCTTTTGAAAACTATTCTTTTTCCGTTAATAACCGCAGCGGTGCTCGTGACGAGTAGCGTATGCGCCCAGAATGAATACGCCGAAATCGCCCGCCTGCGAGGCCTGAACGAATCGGTGCGCGGCATCCGCTCGATGGCCGACGGCGAACATTACACCACCCTCGAAGCCAACAACATCCTCCGTTACAGCTACGCATCCGCCGCTCCCGGCGAGAGCATGCTCCCCTCGCCCACTCCCAACCTCGTCATCACGGATTACGCTTTCTCACCCGACGAACGGGCCATCCTGATCGCCTCGGGCCGCAAACCGATCTACCGTCACTCCTATACGACCTCCTATTCGCTCGTGCGCGACAACGCCGTGCGCCCCGTGCTGCGCGATGCCGAAGCGCCGCGCGACGCCACCTTCTCACCCGACGGGCAGAAAATCGCCTACTCCGACCGCAACGACCTCTACGTCTACGACATCGCCACGCAGACCACGCGACGCATCACCGACGACGGAGCCTGGAACGCCGTGATCAACGGCACGACCGACTGGGTCTATGAAGAGGAGTTCGGCATCACGCAGGCTTACGCCTTCTCGCCCGACAGCCGCCGCATCGCCTACCTGCGCTTCGACGAGAGCGAAGTGCCGCTGATGGAGATGATGCGCTTCGACGGCAAACTCTACAACCGCGCCTATTCGTTCAAATACCCCAAGGCCGGGGAGCGCAACTCCGTAGTCCAACTCTGGGTCGCAGACCTCACGACCGGCGCCAAAGAGCGCATCGACACGGGCGCCGAAACCGACCAGTACATCCCCCGCATCGGCTGGACGCCCGACGGACGGCCGTGGTACTACCGCCTCAACCGCCGCCAGAACACCTTCGAAATGCTCGTCTGCGAGCCTCACGGGGCCCAGCGCACGGTCTACGACGAGCGGGCGCAGCAATACGTCGAACGCGTCGACGACCAGACCGTCACCTTCGTCGACAAGGACCGCTTCCTCGTGCGGCAGGAGAGCCACACGGGCTACATGCACCTCTATCTGTACAGCCTCCGCCGGGGAATCCTCGAACAGGTGACCAAAGGCGACTGGGAGGTGACCGATGTCGTGGGAACCGACGGCAAACGTGTCTGGTTCCTCTCGACCGAGACTTCGCCGCTGCGCCGCAACCTTTACAGCGTGCGCCTCGACGGCAAGGAGAAACAACGCCTCACCACGGGCGAAGGGTTCTACACAGCCGCCCCGAGCGCCGGGATGAAATACTTCATCACCACCTTCTCCAACGCCTCGACGCCCAACGTCACGGAGGTCTGCGACGCGCAGGGCAAACCGATCCGCACACTGGCCGACAGCCGCGAACTGCGCGAAGAGCTGGCCGCCGCCGGTCGTCCCGCCAAGGAGTTCTTCACCTTCACCACCGAGCGCGGCGACTGCCTGAACGCCTACATGGTCAAACCCCGCAACTTCGACCCCTCGCAGCGCTACCCCGTGCTGCTGACCCAGTATTCGGGTCCCGGCTCGCAGTCCGTCCGCGACCGCTGGTCGATGGACTGGGAGGACGCCCTCGCCGACAAAGGCTACATCGTGGTCTGCGCCGACGGCCGCGGCACAGGATTCCGGGGCGAGAAATTCAAGAAACAGACCTACGGCCGCCTGGGAGCACTGGAGGTCGAGGTCCAGCTTTCGACCGCCCGCTACATGGCTGCGCAGCCCTATGTCGACGCCGCACGCATCGGCATCTACGGCTGGTCCTACGGCGGATTCATGGCTCTGAGCTGCGCCATGAAGGGCCTCGGGCTGTTCAAGATGGCGATCGCCGTGGCCCCCGTCTCCTCGTGGCGCTACTACGACACGATCTACACCGAAATCTACAACAACCTCCCGCAGTACAACGCCGCGGGCTACGACGACAATTCGCCGATCAACTTCGCGCGGATGCTCGACGACAAACGAACCCGCCTGCTGATCATCCACGGCACCGCCGACGACAACGTCCATTTCCAGAACACCGTCGAGATGACCCGCGCGCTCAACCGCGCCGGCAAGCAGTACGATATGATGGTCTACCCCGATCAGAACCACTCGATGATGCCCGACGCCACGGCACACATCCGGCAGAAAATGATCGACTATACGCTAAGTAACCTGTAAATACCCCGCCCGGTTTTTTGCCCCGGACGGACATAGCCACGGCTTCGGGCCGTGCTCAACACATGCGACCGGCCCCGATGCGGGGACAGCCGCATGCGGATTGGTGGGCCGACACGGCAGCGACGAAGAATCTGCCCGCAACCCGCACCGGACCCGGGATAGGTCCGCCGAAAGGAAACACTATTTGAAGAAGTTCTCACATAACGCAAAAAACTATGACACGCACATTGCAGATCGAAACGCCTGTCGGTCCGGTGATGGTCACAGCAACTGACCAAGCCATCACATCCATCCGTTTCGGCACGGAAATGCCGGAAAACTCCACACTCACAGCCGAAAGCGCAGCTACACCCCTGCTGCAGGAGGCTGCCCGGCAACTCCGGGAATACTTCTCCGGCACGCGCCGCGACTTCTCGCTGCCGCTCGCACCCGCCGGAACGCCTTTCCAGAAATCGGTATGGCAGGCGCTGCTGACCATCCCCTACGGCGAGACCTGCACCTACGGACAGATCGCCGTGCAGATCGGCCACAACAAATCGTTCCGCGCCGTCGGCATGGCCAACAACCGTAACCCCATCGTCATCGTCGTCCCCTGCCACCGCGTCCTGGGCTACGACGGCAAACTCACGGGTTACGCCGGAGGCCTCGACATCAAGGAGCAGCTGCTCAACCTGGAAAAACAGCGGTAAACGCCCCGGCGGCAAATACGGAATCACACGATACCCGCAAAAAAATGCGAGGCACGGTTTCCTCCGTGCCTCGCATTGCGTATTCACACACCCGGTCAGAGCCCGAATGCGAAGGCGTTGATGCCGTCGTAAACCGCGCTGACAAGCCCCAGCAGCAACACGCCGGCCATGCAGAGCGCAAGGCTGATGCGCGTGTAACGGTCGCTGCGGAACGTTGCGATGGGCGTATCGCTGGGCGTAATGTACATCGCCTTGACGATCAGCAGGTAGTAGTAGAGCGAAATCACCGTGTTGATCAGGGCGATGAAGACCAGCAGGTGGAACCCGCCCTTGAAAGCCGCGGCGAAGACGAAGAATTTCGAGAAGAACCCGGCGAAGGGAGGAATTCCCGCCAGCGAGAACAGCGCAAGGGTCATCAGCACCGCCAAACGGGGATTCGTGCGGGAAAACCCGTTGTAATCCTCCAACCCTACCTTGCCGCCGCTGTGCTGCTCGACGACCGACAGCACGCCGAACACCGCGAGGTTCGCAGCCATGTAAACCAGCACGTAGAAGACCAGCGAGGTCATACCGATCGCGCTGCCCCCGATGACGGCCAGCATGATATATCCCGCCTGCGAAATCGACGAGAAAGCCATGAAACGTTTGAGGTCCTTCTGCCGGATGGCGAAGAGGTTGGCGATGGTGATGCTCAGCACCGTCACGGCGTAGAGCAGCGTCTGCCACTCCTCGACCATCGGGGTGAAGACCTTTATCAGCACCGTCATCAGAACGAACGCCGCAGCGCCCTTCGAGATCACCGAGAGGTAGGATGTGACGTTCGTCGGCGCACCCTGGTAGGCATCCGCCGTCCAGAGATGGAAGGGTACGAGCGAAATCTTGAACCCGAGGCCCGAGAAGAAGAAGATCAGGGCCATCACCTGCAACGGCGAACCGTCGATGCGTGCAGCCATGTCGTCGAAATAGAGCGTCCCGGTAGTGCCGTAGAGGAACGAGATGCCGTAGAGCATCAGACCGCTCGAAAACAACGCGCAGAGGATGTATTTCGCCCCGGCCTCGGCCGAATAGCGCTTGTACTTGTCGAAAGCCACCAGGCAGGCCATCGGCACCGAAGCCAGTTCCAACCCGATGAAGAAGAGCAGGAAGTTGCCCGCGCCGATCATGAAGTACATGCCCAGCAGCGTCGAGAGGGTCAGGATGTAAAATTCGCCCTGCTTGTGGTGCGTGTCCTCGCGACGCAGCCACGTGTCGGACTGCAGGAAGACGATCAGCGCACCGACTGCGAGCATGCTCTTGACGATGCCGTCCATCGGCGTGTACTGGAACATGCCGCCGAAGGCTTCGCCCGCCGCCGTCGGAATCAGGTTCACGACAACCTGCACGACCATCAGGCAGCAGGCCACGGCCGAGAACCGGCGGCGTCCGCGCTCCCCGGCGATGAGGTCGTAGAGAAAAAGCAGGACGAGAATCACCGTGAGGGTCACTTCGGCCCGCATCAGCGTAAATATCGAGGTGTAATCCATAGTTCGCTTAGTTCATTATGTGTGTAATAACCTCCGTGACGCTGCCGCGGATCATGTCGCTCACCCACAGCGGCGCGAGGCCCATGCCGGCGATGGCGACGACGAGGCAGATCACCGACAGCCGCTCGTCCCACGTCGCGTCGGTGAGTTTCAGGTGTTCCGGATTTTCGCACGTGCCGTAGAGGATTTTCCCCACCACGCGCAGGATGTAGACCGCCGTAATGACGATCGACGTGCAGGCGATGATGGTCACCACGCGGTGGAACGTATCGGCGTTCATAAACGCACCATTGAAGATGGTCATTTCGGCCACGAAGCCGCTCAGGCCCGGCAGTCCGAGGTTGGCAAGGCCCGCGATCACATAGCCCACGGCCAGGAACGGCATCACCTTCATCAACCCGCCCAACTGGCGGATGTCGCGCGTATGCGTGCGGCCGTAAATCATGCCGATCAGGGCGAAGAACAGGGCCGTCATCAGTCCGTGGCTCAGCATCTGGAGCACGGCGCCCGTACCGGCCGCGGTGTTCATCATCAGCACGGCGAACAGCACCAGTCCGCAGTGCGACACCGAGGAGTAGGCGTTGATGTACTTGAGGTCGGTCTGCACGCAGGCCGAGAAAGCGCCGTAGACGACGGAAATGGTTGTCAGGATGATAAATATCCAGCTCAGTTCCTGCGCCGCTTCAGGCAAAAGGTACATGGCGACGCGGAAACAACCGTACCCGCCCAGCTTCATCAGCACCCCGGCGTGGAGCATCGACACCGCCGTCGGGGCCGAAGCATGGCCGTCGGGACTCCACGTATGGAACGGGAACAACGCACCCAGCACGCCGAAACCGACGAATACCAGCGGGAACCAGATGCGCTGCAACGCAATGGGGATGTTGTGCAGCGCGGCGATCTCCTGGATGTTCATCGTCGTGGCGCCCGCGCCGAAATAGATACCCAGAATGCCGATCAGCAGCAGCGCCGAACCACCCATGAGCATCAGCGTCAGCTTCATGGCGGCGTATTCCTTCCGCCCGCTGCCCCAGACGCCGATCAGCAGGTACATCGGGATCAGCGCCACCTCGTACAACATAAACATCGTGAAGAGGTCGATCGAGATGAAGAACCCGAACACGCCCACGCTCAGCAGGCAGAACCAGAGGAAGTAGGCTTTGATGTCGCTCTTCATCTGCCACGAGGCGAACGTGCCCGTGAAGACGATGATGGCCGACAGCAGCAGCATCGCCACCGAGATTCCGTCGACGCCCACAGCGTAGTGGATGTTGAGCGGCGCATACCAGACGTGGCTTTCGGTGAAGAGCATCGCCGCCGTCTCACCGGCGCCGCGCAGGCCGAGGTACTGCACCACGAGCGTCACGGCCAGCACCACGAGCAGCGAAGAACCCGCAACCATCACGGTGTGAATCTGCCGCGTCGACTTCGAGAGCCACAGACCCAGCATCATCACGAGCGGAATAGCGGGAAACAGAGATAATATATTCATAACTCGTTCGGATTAACAGATTAGAAGAATCAGGATCGTGAGGCCCAGCGCGCCGCCGAGGAACCAGATGCAGTAACGCTGCACGCTGCCGCTCTGCATGTCGCGGATGAGGTAAGCCACGCCGTTCGTGCCCCAGGCGAGGAAATTCATGAAGCCGTCGACCACGTGGCGGTCAAACCACGCAATGGGTGTCGAGATGCAGGCGAAGATCACCCGGTGGGTGATGAACTGGTAGACCTCGTCGATGTAGAACCGGTGGTAAGCCGCCCGGTGCAGGCCGCTGAACGTCGCAGCCAGCTTGTCAGCCACGGGTTGCCGGTCGCGGGCATACATCCACGTCGCCAGTGCGATGGCCGCAGCGGCGACACAGAGGCTCACGGCGGCGACGCTCCGGTCGATATGGATCGCATAGGGCATGCCGTCGCTCGACACAAACTCGCCGAAGGGAATGAATCCGGCCACGCAGGTCACCACAGCGAGGAACACGAGCGGGAGGGTCATCGCCAGCGGCGCTTCGTGCGGCGTGTGGCGGGCATGCAGTTCGCGGTTCTCCGTGCCCCAGAAAATGCCGTAATAGAGGCGGAACATGTAGAAAGCCGTGAGGCCCGCAATGGCGGTCATCGCCCATCCCATCACGGGACTGAAAGCGAAGCAGGCCGTAAGGATTTCGTCCTTCGAGAAGAAACCGCTCAGGGGCCAGATACCCGCAATGGCGAGGCACGCCACGAGGAACGTCGCGTGGGTCAGCGGCATATAGCGGCGCAGGCCGCCCATGGCCGACATCTCGTTGGAGTGTACCGCATGGATGATACACCCCGCGCCGAGAAACAGCAGGGCCTTGAACATGGCGTGGGTGAAGAGGTGGAACATCGAGGCCATGTACCCCAGTCCGCCGGTGTGCGGATCAGCCGACGTGCAGACGCCGAGCGCCACGATCATGAAGCCGATCTGCGAAATGGTACTGAACGCCAGCACGCGTTTGATGTCGCTCTGCACGCAGGCCACGACCGCCGCATAGAGCGCCGTGAAGGCCCCGATATAGGCCGTCCAGTGCAGGACTTCGGGCGCATAGCCGATGAAGAGCGGGAACATCCGCGCCACGAGGTAGACGCCCGCCACGACCATCGTCGCGGCATGAATCAGGGCCGACACGGGCGTGGGGCCTTCCATGGCGTCGGGCAGCCAGATGTGCAGCGGGAACATGGCGCTCTTGCCGGCGCCGCCGATGAACATCAGCCCCAGCGCCAGCGGGATCATCGTCCCGGCGGCCACCAGCAGGCTGGCCTCGGGCGTAAAGGAGAATGTCCCGGCGTAGTAGCCGTAGATCAGGATGCCGATCAAAAAGCCCAGGTCAGCGAAGCGCGTCACGATAAAGGCCTTCTTCGACGCGGCCACGGCCTCCTTCTTCGTATAGTAGAAGCCGATCAGCAGGTAGGAGCTGACGCCCACCAGTTCCCAGAACAGGTACATCTGGAAGATGTTGGTGGCGACGACCAGTCCGATCATACTCATCGTAAAGAGCGACAGGAAGGCGTAGTAGCGCTGGAAGCCCTGCTCGCCCTTCATGTAACCGAACGAATAGATGTGGACCATCAGCGAGACCGTGGAGATCACCACGAGCATCATCACCGAGATCGGGTCGAGCAGGATGCCCAGGTCGATGTGCAGCGCACCGGCGATGGGCAGCCACACCGTGTTCCACGGCACGAGGGTCGGGAACACGCCCGCGGCATCGCGCCCGGCGGTGAAGTATTCGAAAGCCGTGTAATAGCTCAACAGCGCCACGACGGCCAGCACCGTCGTACCGACGATGCCCGCCACGACGGGACGCATTTTCATGCCCGCAAGCCCCAGCACGAGGAAGCTCACGAACGGCAGCAACAAAATCAGGATCGTATATTCCATAGAATGTCGTTTTTTCGGGCCGTTACCACTTCATTTCCCGCAAGCTCTTGGCTCCGATGTTGCGGATGTTGCGGTAGATATTGATGATGATGGCGATAGCCACGGCGGTTTCCGCGGCGCTGATTCCGATGGCGAAAAGGGTGAAAAAGAACCCTTCGAGCTGCTCGGGGAAGAGGAAGCGGTTGAAGACCACGAAGTTGATGTCCACCGAATTGAGGATCAACTCGACGGAGATCAGCATCGCCAGCAGGTTGCGGCGCGTGACGAATCCGTAGATGCCCACGAACATCATGATCGTGGAGACAACGAGGTAGTATTCCATGTGTATCATAGTCGTACTTTTTTAGCGTTTGCGGGCGATGAGGATACCGCCGACGATGCAGGCCAGCAGCAGGATGCTGATGACCTCGAAAGGCAGTATGTAACCGAATTTTTCGCTGCTCATCAGCGCATGGCCGATGGTGCGCACATCCAGCTCTCCGTGCTCGAAGTGCGACGGCAGGAAGTTGTGGCTGAGCGTTATCCAGAGGCAGATGCCGAGGCTGGCCAGCGTAGCGGCCAGTCCCACGAAAAGTTTATACCCTTTCAGGTCCTCGGTCTTGTCGCCCTGGCTCGATGTCAGCAGGATCGAGAAGACGTACAACACCGTGATACCGCCGGCGTAGATCAGCAACTGCACCGCTCCGAGGAACGAGTAGTTAAGCTGGAAGTAGATGCCCGCCGTGCCGAACAGGACGAACAACAGGTAGGTCGCAGCGCGCAGGATGCGTCTGGTCGTCACAGCGAGGATCGCGCTGACGCCGATGAACAGCGCCAGGATGACGAATACGATCAGTTCGAGTGTTATCTCCATGGCTTAGCGTTTGTTGAGTTGTTTGACGAGTTTCTCCCGCGTGTAGACCGCATGCTCGAAATCGGTCGAGAAGCGGATCGCGTTGGTCGGGCAGGCGTTGACGCACAGGTGGCAGAACATGCACGCCCCCAGGTCGTACTCGTAGAGCGCCAGCCGTTTTTTGCTCTTGCCAGTCTCGGGATCGGTGACCATCTCGGTCGTGATGCGGATGGTTCCGTTGGGGCACGCCGACTGGCAGAGTCCGCAGGCGATGCACTTGTTGTTGCCTTCGGCATCGTGGGGCATCGTCAGCTCGCCGCAGAAGCGGTCGAACATCTTCAGCGTGGCCCGGTTCTCGGGGTATTGCTCGGTAACCTTCGGAGTGAAAAACTCTTTCAGCGTGACCTTCATGCCGGTCATCAGGGTTCCCACGCCGTGAAACAGACCTTTGATATAGCTACTCATAACTAAAAATGCAGTTTAAAGACGACGACTATGACCATCAGCAGCAGGTTGGCAAGGCCGATGGGAACGAGGTATTTCCATTCGAGCGTCAGGATCTGGTCAATCCTCAGACGCGGGAAGGTCCACTTGATCCACATGAGCAGCCACACCACGAAGAAAGCCTTGCCGAAGAACCACACGAATCCCGGAATGTAGTCCATCACCGTGTTGAAGCCCTCCCAGCCCGAGATGTGCAGCGGCATCCAGCCTCCGAGGAAGATGGTGGCGGCGACGCCCGCGATGATGAACAGGTTGACGAACTCGGCGACGTAGAACAGGCCGAAGTGCATGCCCGAGTACTCGGTATGGTAACCTGCCGTAAGCTCCGACTCGGCCTCCGGGAGGTCGAACGGGCCGCGGTTGACCTCGGCATTACCCGCAATGAGGTAGATGACGAAGGCGATGAGCGCCGGGATGTGTCCCTTGAAAAGGAACCAGCCGTCGGCCTGCCGGGCTACGATCTCGGAGAACTGCATGGTGTCGGTCAGCACGATGATCGTGAGAATCGAGAGGCCGATGGAGAGTTCATACGAAATCATCTGGGCGCCGCTTCGCATGGCGCCGATGAGCGAATACTTGTTGTTGGAGCTCCATCCGGCCAGCAGGATGCCCACCACGCCGATCGACGAGGCGGCCATCATGAAGAAGACGCCCACGTTGAAGTCCAGCACCTCCAGCCCTTTGCTCACCGGCAGGCAGGCGAAGGCCAGCACCGACGCCAGGATGACGATGTAGGGCGCAAGGTTGTAGAGGAACTTATCCGAATGGCGGATGGTGATGATCTCCTTGGTGAGCATCTTGAACACGTCGCAGATGACCTGCACCGTACCCCACGGGCCTACGCGCATCGGGCCGAGGCGGCACTGGAAGGCCGCGCAGACCTTGCGTTCCATGAAGATCATCAGGATGGCGATCACGGTGTACATCAGCAGCAGGCAGACGCCGACGATCACGCATTCGACGAAAACAGCCAGTCCGAGGGGCATGAATGAAGTCAGCAACCCGTGGACCCAGCTCGTAATTATTGAGAAATCGAACATAATATCGTGTTTTGTATGAACTAACGGTCAATATCCGGAACCACGTAGTCGAGCGTGCCGCCGATGGCGATCAGGTCGGCGATCTTCGTTCCCCGGGCGATGGTTTCCAGGCAGGCTACCAGCGGCAGACCCGTCGAACGGAACTTCACACGGTAGGGGGATTTGTCGCCCCGGCTCTCGATGAAGACGCCGAATTCGCCGCGGCTCCCCTCGACGGCGGCGTAGTAGCTGCCCTCGGGAATGCGGATCACGGGTTTCATCTTCTGCTGGTATTCGCCTTCGGGAATGTTGTCGATCAACTGTTCGATGATGCGCAGGCTCTGCTCGATCTCCTTCATGCGGACCATGTAGCGGGCAAAGCAGTCGCCTTCGGTGAAGAGCACCTCCTCGAAGTCCACCTTGCCGTAAGCGGCGTAGGGATGGCGCTTGCGCACGTCGCAGGCCCAACCCGCCGCGCGGCCCGTGCCGCCCGTGGCGCCGAACGAGATAGCGTCCTCGCGCGTCAGCACGCCCGTACCTTTCAGACGCTCCTGCGCAATGACGTTGCTGGTGAAAATCTCGTGGTACTCGCGCAGCATCGGGCGCATGTAGGTGATGAACTCCTTGACCTTGCGCACGAAGTCGGGATGGATGTCGGCCTGCACGCCGCCGATGGTGTTGTAGGTCTGGATCAGGCGGCCTCCGGTGGTCTGTTCCAGGATGTCGAGCACCTTCTCGCGGTCGCGGAAGCCATAGAAAAAGGCCGTCAGCGCACCCATATCCATGCAGAGGCAGGCGAAGAACAGCAGGTGCGAGTCGATACGCTGCAACTCGTCCATGATCGTACGGATGTACTGCACGCGCTCCGACACCTCGACGCCCAGCCCCTTCTCGATACACATGCAGAGCGCATGGCGGTTCTGCGAAGCCCCGAGGTAGTCGAGGCGGTCGGTCAGGCCCAGCGTCTGGGGATAGGTCAGTTCCTCGCACATCTTTTCGATGCCGCGGTGAATGTAGCCGCAGTGCACGTCGAGCTTCTTGATGATCTCGCCTTCGAGCGACACGCGGAAACGCAGCACGCCGTGCGTCGCCGGGTGCTGGGGACCGACGTTGATGACGTATTCCTCCTCCTCGAAAAGCACGTTGCGGCCGCGGATGAAGCTGCCGTCGGATTGCAGTTCGAAGGTCGGGGCGCTGTCTTTCGACACCTCGTTGCTCATGCGCAGGGGGTTCTGCGCCGGGTCGTAATCCTTGCGCAGGGGGTATCCCACCCAGTCGTCGCGCAGGTACAGGCGGCGCATGTCGGGATGGTTCAGGAAGCGGATGCCGAAAAAGTCGAACGCCTCGCGCTCGTTCAGTTCGGCGGTCTTCCACAGGTCGCACACCGAAGGCAGCACGGGACGCTCCCGCTCGGGGGTCAGCGTCCGCACCACGACATTCTCGCCCGTCGAGGTCGCTTCGAGGTGGTAAACCACGCCGAAACCCTCCTCGCCCCAGTCCATGCCGGTCAGGCTGCGCAGGAAATCGAAACCTTCGGCTTTCAGGCGTTCGGCCAGGCCGCGGAAAGCCTCCGCAGGCACGGTGAACATCCCCTCGCCGGCCTCCGACCACACGGCGGCAGGTTCCCAGGCCATTATTTTATCTGTCAGGGTCATAATTCTCGTTTTTCTTCTTCGTCCACATTCAAATCGTTCTGTTCCGCCGTCAGGTCGCGCCGAAGGAGTTCTTCATACTCCTTCTGGTCGATCTGCCGGTTCACGCCGCCGAAGAAACGCTGCAATTTCACCTTGCGCTGAAGCTGCATCAGGCCGTAAAGCATCGCCTCGGGACGCGGCGGGCATCCGGGGATATAGACATCGACGGGCAGGATCTTATCCACGCCGTTGACCACATGGTACGACTTCTTGAACGGACCTCCGCTGATGGCGCAGCCACCCACGGCGATCACATATTTGGGGTCGGCCATCTGGTCGTAGAGGCGTTTGAGCACCGGAGCCATCTTGTGGGTGATGGTTCCGGCGACCATGATGAAGTCGGCCTGCCGCGGGGAGGCGCGGGCCACTTCGAACCCGAACCGGGCGAAATCGTAGCGCGCGGCGCCGACGGCCATGAACTCGATGCCGCAGCAGCTCGTGGCGAACGTCAGGGGCCAGAGGCTGTTGCTGCGGCCCCACTCGATCA
>JAEZTA010000093.1 GCA_023443765.1 Bacteroidota bacterium
CGTCAATGTGAAATTCGGAAGCTACGATGCCATCAACATCCCGGCCGACGGCACGGCATTCTACTTCCCGGCAGGCTTTGACCCTTCGAAGAAAATCAACCTGTTCCTCGCAGGCACGGAATACGACGGAGCGAAAACCTCGAAGCAATGGGCCGGAAGAACGTGGTACTCGGTCAAAAACTACTTCGGAAACAAATAGCGCGTAAAATGGCAACCAAACAAATACTCTGGGCAGCGCTCTGCATCGCAGCCCTCACCGGATGTTCGAAAGAGAACGACACGGACCGTGGCCCGCGCATGATCTCCTTCGACGTGCAGCAGCGCGTACAGCAATACACCCGGGCCGACTATATCGAGAAGGATACGTTCGCCATGAACGACCGCATCGGCGTGCTGGGCTACGCCCTGCCGACAGGCTCCTGGACCGGAAGCGAAACCCCGGCCCTGATGTACAATTCGGAACTCACCAAGATCGCCTCGAAGACTTTCCGCTACAACCCCATGGTGCCGTGGCCCTCGACGGGCAAAGTGTGTTTCTTCGCCTACTACCCTTACAGCGCATCGGTCACCGAGGGCATCATCACCCCTTCGCCGCTCACGCAAAGCGGCTACCCGTCGGTAACGGTCGTTCTGGGCAAATCCGAAGAGCCGATCGACTTCATGACAGGTACGATCGCCGCAACCGACTACGCCACGTCGGGCGGCACGATCAACTTCAGGTTCAACCACCGCCTTTCAAAACTGCTTTTCAAGGCCAAAGCTCCCAAATTGGTTAAGGATACGTTGCTGTATATCAACTCGCTGCGCATTAGAAACGTCTACAACAAGGCGACTTACAATTTCAGCAAGGAGACTTGGAGCGATCCGGGAAACGAAAGCACGACCGATGCCGTGAGCGGGGCCACACTTAAATTCAATTCGGCCACCCAGGCCGTGGGATCGGCCGACTACACCGACCTGCTCGCCGCCTCGAAGAACGAAGCCTACATCCTGATGCTGCCCCAGACCTACCCCAATACGGAACTGGAGATTGGCTACACGCTCGAATTTCTGAAATCGGCGGGAGGCTGCGAATACCACGTCGTCGGCACGAAAACCTTCCCGATCGCCGTCGACTGGGAGATGGGAAAGGTCTATATCTACCGCTTCGAGTTCACCCTCTCCGAGGTGTCGGGCATCGATGTCAAGGTCAAAGTCATGCGCGAAACCTCCGACTCCGAATGGAAGGAAGAGACACTCGTCGACACCGAAATCAACTGATCCGCAAACCCAACATCACCCGATTATGATCCGAAAAAATACGACCCTCAACTTTTGCCGCCTGTTCGCGCTGCTTGCCGTGCTCCTCACGGCGGGCTGTGTCCGCAGCGACATCGACGGCCCCACAGACCGTGAAGGCGATCCAACGGAATGCTTCATCCGGATGCTGGACCCGGGACTGACGCCCGTCTCCCGAGGTATCGAACTCACCCCCGAAAAGGAACGCTTCATCAAATCGCTCTTCGTCTTCGTTTTCGACCAGGACGGCGGGCTGGTCAGCTCCACCGAACATATCGACGTGACGCTGCACAAACAGCCCGGAGGCTACGACGAATCGTGGGACCCCGTCGCCATCCACGCCATCGTCGGCAACGGGCGGAAAATCTACGCCGTCGCGAACTACAACTCGCAGGTGGTCGAGAACATCAAATCGGTCTCCTCGCTCGACGACCTAAAGAACCTCATCGTACAGAACCTCGGCAACCCGCTCTCCCAGGACCAGGGACTCATCAAAGTCGGGGTGCTCGAAAACGTCAACATCCGCAGCGGCATGACCTATACCCTCGACATGGTCAATCTCGTGTCGAAGATCACGATCAACGTCGTGAACAAGTGCGCGGACCTCGACATTTCGGGATGGACCATCGACGGATTCGCCCTGAAAAGCTATGTCGTGGAACGCGCGTTCGACCCGAATAACCTCAACTACAACGACGCTCCCGACATTAACAACTCCGCCGATTTCTACAACAACTTCTCCGACCAGAGTTTCGACTTCCCGACAGTCGACGACCAGACCGACATCAAAACCTATTCCGTGACGGGCTATTGCTACGAGAACCGCCGCGGCGGCCGTGTCGACCGCGATGCACCGCCCGTGGGCTGGCCCAACGGCAACGAAAACAGCGGTTCGCGCAAGGAGACGCAGCTCAAATCGTGGTATGCCCCTACCAACGCCACACGAGTCCGCATCTACGGACGCGTGCGCAGCGAAAGCAAAACCCTCACGATCAACCACTACCTCGGCGAAAACAACCACAACGACTACAACGTCTGCCGGGGTAAGCACTATATCTACACCATCACGATCAACAGCCTCAACAACATCGACATCGACACCAATATCGAACAGAACAGCGATCTGCTCTCCGTGCACACTTCGCCCGACCTGGACAACATCGACGCACACGCCTCGATGCGCATGTTCCAGATCCACACCAACGAACTGCACGCCGGCAGCGGTACGGTCGATTTCGAGGTCCTGTCGAACATGAGCAGCGACACCGAACGCCCCGACTGGCTCAAAGTGGCCATCTTCCCGCTGGTGACCTACCAGGTGAAGGCCGGGTCGGCCGACGAAACCAACGGCATCCCCATCGGCGCCTGGCAGCAGGACGGGGTCCCCGAACATTACTACACCCGCACGAAATTCATTCCCCATCAGTCGGTGCGTCAAAAACTCACCAGATACGCTCCGCCGGCAGGCATAACGCTGGGCACCGACGCCTATCCGACCGACGACGACGTGCTGCCCTACCTGAAAGCTATCCACCGGATGTGCTACAAAATCACCGACCTGCCCATTCCGGCGGATTACCTGCCGACGACCAACGAGCCTACGTCGATGTTCGTCTATGCCGACGAATTCACCTACGATCCCAGCCCCACGGCCACCGATTACCGGGAGGCTGTCGTGCGGGTGACCTACACGCCGACCAACGGCCTGCCGCAATATTACTACTACACTCTGCGGCAATACCGCCCGACGATCTTCCGGGGCCTTCCCGGCGAAACCTCCGCCATGCTCGTGGAGCGTACCGAGGACTTCCGCAGCCTGCTACAAACCTCGCTTCTGCTCGAACTCCAAACCCTCGGCGGCCTGCAATGGGGTCCGTCCGTATCGTCCGAGACCGACTATTCGTCCAGCACAGACGACGGCCGCCTCAACACAGCCCAGGCGGTCTACAAGACCGTCACGGGCAGCGGCAGCACCACCTCGTGGGCTACGGACTATTCGAACGAGCGCACCAAATACGGCAGCAACACCGGCGGCTGGACGGGAACCAACGGTGCCATCGTACAGCCCGCCACAGCAACGCTCAGCGGTCAGCCCTTTTTCCTCTACAACCTCCAGGGGATGGATTACTACAACAGCATTTTCAACACCACTGCAACCCGTTACTGCCACGAAAAGAATTTCGACACCAACGGCGACGGCGTCATCTCGCCCAAAGAAACCGTCTGGTACCTCCCCTCGGAGCAGGAGTTGCAGCTGATGTGGACCTACAACGAAATACTGGGACTGGACCCCGTCTTTTACTGGAGCTCGACGCTGCCTGCCGACGGCAGTTCGGACAAAGCCGTGGCCATCTCGATGCGCCGCAGTCCCGCCGACGTGGGAACGGTCTATAACGGCGTCCCTCAGGGCCGGGCACGTTCGGGTTATTCCGGTACATCGACTCCGCCGCGAGTCCGCTGCGTACGCCGCATCAGCACCACAGACCTCATCAACGGCAACAAAGTCACGCCGCTCGGCCCCATCGTTACACAGTCCATCGACGGCAGCGCCGTGATCGACTGCGCCAGCCTCTCCGGCGACATCTATACCTCCACGTCAAAGCTGGGCATCTCGCAGAAAAATGTCGGCGAATTGCAGAATGCCAACACCAAGATTTACAAAAAATTCGAAGTACAGCGCACGCAGAACGCTCCGGAAACCTATACCGACCTCTACCACGGAACCGGCAAATGCGACGAAAGCACCGGCTGGCGAATGCCTACACAGCGGGAACTGTTGCTCATCTGGTCGGTTAAGGACCGCCTGGAAGCCCTCAGCGGGTTCACGAAGTTCCTCAACGAACCCTACTGGACCATGCAGCGCTCGAATACGGAGAACTACCTGATCGACTTCAGCACGGGACTGGCAGTCTGCCACAAACCCCAGGACCACAAACACCAATACCGCTGCATCCGCGAGCTGTAACCTCTACTTGCAAACACCCCTCTTTCAGGCGAAAGAGGGGTGTTTGTTTCGGGACGCCCGGCGGAGCGGCTTCACCCGGAAATTCGCGCAAAAGCCCTCCTGTCGGATAAAAAAAGCGGATGTCCCTTCCGGAACATCCGCCTGTCTGTTATCCAAAAAACTTAGCGAATCTTGAAACCCTCGTCGGCACGCGCCGGGATGGGCATCGAAGCATATACGCCGGTTTCGAGTTTCTCGCGAACGGCCTTGAAAGCCTCGATCGTAACCTTCACATCCTCCAGCGTATGTACTGCCGTCGGGATGATGCGCAGGATGATCTCGCCCTTCGGGATCACCGGGTAAACCACCATCGAGCAGAAGATACCGTGGTTCTCACGCAGGTCTACGACCAAGTTCGTGGCCTCGGTAATACCACCCTTCAGGAAGACGGGGGTCACGGGCGAATTGGTCACACCGATCTCGAATCCGTTCTCCTTCAGGCTGCTCTGGAGTACACGAACGATCTCCCAGAGTTTCTCCTGGAATTCGGGGTGGTTGCGGATCAGCTCCAGGCGCTTCAGCGCACCGATTACCATCGGCATCGGCAACGACTTAGCATAAAGCTGCGAACGCATGTTGTAACGCAGCAGGTTGACCAGCCAGCGGGGACCGCATACGAATGCACCGATCCCGGCCATCGACTTGGCGAACGTATTGAAGAGCACGTCCACACCGTCTGCAACACCGAAATGCGCCGCCGTACCGCGACCGTCCGGGCCCATCGTTCCGAAGCCGTGCGCATCGTCCACCAACAGGCGGAACTGGAAATCCTTCTTCAACGCCACGATCTCGTCCAGCTTACCCAGGTCGCCCTTCATGCCGAATACGCCCTCGGTAATCACCAGCACACCGCCGTTCTGCTCCTCAGCCAGGTCTGTAGCGTGCTGCAACTGCAGACGCAGCGAATCCATATCGTTGTGGCCGAAGACGAACCGCTTGCCCTTGTGCAGGCGCAATCCGTCGATGATGCAGGCATGCGCCTCGGCATCGTAGACGACCACGTCGCGCGGGGTCAGCAGGCAGTCGATGATCGAAATCATACCCTGGTAACCGAAGTTGAGCAGGAAAGCGTCCTCCTTACCGACGAACTCGGCAAGTTCGCGTTCCAGCCGCTCGTGGTAAACGGTCTGTCCGCTCATCATGCGGGCGCCCATCGGAGCCGCCATACCGAACTGAGCAGCGCCCTCGGCGTCGGCTTTGCGCACCTCGGGGTGGTTGGCCAGTCCGAGGTAGTTGTTCAGGCTCCAGTTGAGCATCTTTTTGCCCCGGAAAACCATGTGGGGGCCGATGTCGCCTTCGAGTTTGGGGAAAGCGTAATAACCGTGCGCGTACTCCATGTACTGACCGATCGGTCCGCCTGCATTTTTCTCAAGGCGTGCAAAAATATCAACCATATTTATCTTGTAATTATGAGTTTATGTCTCCCTTCTTTCCGTTTTGAACGCACAAAAGTATAAATAAAACGGAATTAGCATTCAAAAGTAGCCGTTTTTTATTCCACAAGGATAAGCATTTATACTTATTTCCGGTTCCATGAAAGGAAAAAGGGCTGCCGAAAGCAACCCCGAAACGGTTTCCTGTCAGCGTCGCCGCCGGTCGATCGCGTCGACGATCACTGCCACGGCGCCGTCGCCCGTCACATTGGTCGCCGTGCCGAAACTGTCCATAGCGATATAGGTGGCGATCATCAGCCCGCAAAGGGTCTCGTCGAACCCCAGC
>JAEZTA010000122.1 GCA_023443765.1 Bacteroidota bacterium
AGGGCGGTTTCAGCGACCACTTCCCCGTATATATCTACATCGCCAAATAAACACTCTAAAATATTTGTATGAAACTCAAAGTTCTACTTATTCTGATGCTCGCCGCCGTGACCTTCACGTCCTATGCACAGGACGGAGGCATCCGTGGTAAGGTGGTTTCGCGCAACGGTCGCGTGGCCCTGAGCAATGTACAGGTGAAGATCGAATCGCTGGGTCTGACGGCTACGACGGACAAGGATGGCAACTTCATCTTCGAGAATCTTCCCGCGGGCAGCTATACGGTGCTCTTCTCTACGCCCGAATTCGAGGACCTCAACCTGATGGTTCGTGTGGGCAACCAGCACGTACAGGACCTCAAGTCGGTTATCATCGTACCGTCGGGTCCGGGCACGATTCTGGACGACGCAGTTTTTGCCGAGTTCGACAGCGACTCGTCGTCGTCGGATACGCAGGCGCTGCCTTCGTCGCTCTCGTCGTCGAAGGACCTCTTCAACAACATCGCTTCGTACCGTTTCAGCGAGATGCGTTTCAACGTCCGTGGCTACGATTCGCAGTACTCGGACATCTACCTGAACGGCATCCGCTTCAACGATGCTATGACGGGTTACGGTCCCTGGTCGCTGTGGAGCGGCCTGAACGATGCGACGCGTAATCAGGAGAATTACACGGGTCTTCAGGCTTCGGATTTCGGCGTCGGCGGCATCGGCGGTATGACCAACGTCAATGCCCGCGCTTCGCAGATGCGCAAAGGCTTCCGTGTGAGCGTTTCGAACGGTAACCAGATGTACCGCTTCCGCGCGATGGTTTCCTACGGCTCGGGACAGCTCGACAACGGTTGGTCGTATGCCTTCTCGGTGGGAACCCGCCAGGGCGGCAACGGCTATGTGGACGGCGTTTATTACAACTCCTATTCCTATTTCGCTTCTGCCGAGAAACTCTTTGGTCAGAACCACCGCCTCGCGTTGACGCTGCTCGCTTCGCCTTCGGAGCGCGGTGCCCAGCAGGCTTCGACCGATGAGGCTTACCGCCTCTTCGGCAACAACTACTACAACCCCAACGTGGGCTATCAGGCCGGTAAACTCCGCAACTCGCGTGTGCGTAACACCCACGAGCCGATCGTGATGCTGAACTACACGTGGGACATGTCGGGTAATACGCGCCTGAACGCCGCCACGTCGCTGCGTTTCGGTAAGAACGGCTATTCGGCTCTGACGTGGAACGGCGGTTCCGACCCTCGCGGCGATTACTACCGCTTCATGCCTTCGTCGGATTTCACGCAGATCGTTCCGGGTATCACGACCGACGAGACGATCTACTTCTACATGCAGGATGCCCTTACGGCTCGCAGTGTATGGGACGGTATGATCGATTACGATCAGCTCTACAACCGGAATTACTTTATCGAGACGGACCCCAAGATCGCCAAGCTGATGGGGAACCAATACCGTTCGAACTACATGATCGAGGAGCGCCATACCGACCAGCTCGATTACAACTTCGCAGCCAACGTCGAGCACAATATGCGCAACAACATGCGCATCGTCGGAGGTGTGAACCTGCGCGTGAACCGTACCAGCTACTACTCGCAGGTCAAGGACCTGATGGGCGGTGACTACTGGTACGACGTGGACAAGTTCGCCGAGCGCGACATGGCCAGCGAGACGGCTGCCCAGAACGATCTGGATTATTATTGGGCCACGGGACATGCCCGCGTTGTTCGCCGTGGCGACAAATACGGTTATTATTACCGTGCGCACCTGCTCGAAACCAACGCATGGGCCAACTATACGTGGGGCATCGGCGGGTTCTCGCTGGGTCTGGCCGGATCGGTCGGCTATTCGAACATGTACCGCGAGGGTATGTGGCGCAAGGGCCTGTTCCCCAACGATTCGAAGGGCGATTCGAAAAAACTCGATTACCTGACCTACGAGGGTAAACTCTCGCTGGGCTACAAGTTCTCGGGTGCACACTCGATCGAGGCCAATGTAGGCTATATGCAGCAGGCTCCCAAGTTCGCAACGGCATTCGTATCGCCCCGTACGCGCAATACGACCACGCCGGGCCTGAAAGCCGAAAAGATTTTCGCTGCCGACCTCACCTATAACCTCAACCTGCCCTTCGTCAAGGCCCGCCTTTCGGGTTACTACACGACGGTCGAGGATCAGTCGAAGGTGATCTCGTTCTACGACGATACCCGCAGCTCGTTCACCAACTTCGCCATGAGCGGCATCGACAAGCGTTACTACGGCCTTGAACTGGGGCTTTCGGTTCCCGTTTGGAACGGCCTTTCGGTTGTCGGCGCAGTAAGCTGGGGCGACTATACCTATACGTCGAATCCCAACTTTGTGCAGACGGTCGACAACGTCGACAAGATCGTGCTGAAGGATAAGGTCAACTGGGATGGCTATCACGTGGAAAGCTCGCCGCAGCTGGCTCTGAACATCGGCCTCGACTATCGCGGACCGCGCAACTGGTTCGCCGGTGTGAACTTCAACTACTACGACAACCTCTACCTCTCGATGAACCCGCTGTACCGCACATCTACAGCTGTGAAGTACTATGTGAACGTGTTGACTTCCAATACCTCGACCTCGGACGATCAGGTGAACGCCATCCGCGCCATCAAAAAAATCCGCGCTCAGGAGAAGTTCGACGGTGTCTATACGCTGAGCGCCAATGTCGGCAAGAACTGGTATATCCACCGTGTTTACATGCTGGGCTTCAGTCTGGAGGTGAAGAACATCCTCAACGACCAGGACATCCGCACGGGCGGTTACGAGCAGATGCGTATGAGCAAGGTCCGTGGCGAAGGCGGCGAACAGATTTACGGTCGTTTCCCCTCGAAGTATTTCTACCTGTTCGGTACGACCTATTACCTGAATGTCTATTTCCGTTTCTAATCGAGCAAAGCATAATCTATGAAAAGTCTTAAAATAGCAATAGCGGTTCTCGTTGGCCTTGTGGCTGTGAGCTGCTACAACGATTTCGAAACCCCGGCTCCGCGTAAACTCTATACGAACGAGGATATGGCGCAGATGGGGCTTACGCCGATTTCCATCAAGGAGGTCAAGGCGAAGTTCGGTCCCATCTCCAATACCGGAACCAACGACAACTTCTCCTCGACCAAGACGCTCAAGTTCGGAACCCGTACGCCCGATGAAGCTAAATTCACGGGCCTTTCGGACTGGCCCGAGGCCTCGAAGTATTACATCAAGGGCAAGGTGATCAGCAGCGACCGTCAGGGTAACATCTACAAGTCGCTTTTCATCTACGATGGTACGGCCGGTATCGAGCTCAAGCTCTACCCGGGCCTTTATGTCGACTACCTGCTCGATCTGGGTGCGAAGCCGATCAAGAGCCAGTGGGTTTACGTACGTCTCGACGGTCTTTACCTGGGTAACTACCGCATGATGCTCTCAATCGGAGGCGCTCCCTCGGACGGTATCAATACGGCCGGTACTCATAAGTATTACGCCAACTCGAACCTCGACAATCCCAAGGTTGCCGCTCTGAATGTCTTTCCGGGCGAATATACGACGCTGGAACCGTCGGACATCAAGGAAGTCGACGCTTCGAACTACACCACGCTCGGCGAAGCCGATCTGGGCCGTCTGGTGCGTTTTAAGAACATCAAAATCCGCTATGCGGGTGTGAAGAACCAGGACGGCGTGACGCCTCCGGGTATCAAGAGCGGTTCGAACGAGAATCCCTATCCGAGTTGGATCGTGACCGACTGGGGAACGCCTATCTTCGGTGCGTGGTATCGCTGGGCCTATAACAGCAGCGAGCAGAACATCCGTCTCTACGGTTCGGTGCTGATGACCTATAACGATGGGGCACAGTACTGCTCCGATCCGGGTGTCTACTCGATTCGTACGAGCGGCTACTGCCAGTTCGCCATGAAACCCATCCCGAAGGACGGGGCGGTAGGTACGGTACTCGGCATCTATGGCATCTATTCGAAGCAGAGCACCTTTACCGGTGGTTCGAACGACTGGGCGCAGTATCAGATTTCGGTGAGCCGCCTCGAAGACCTCGATTTCCCCAAGGAATCGCTGCTTTCCGAGGAGTGGATCACAGCCAATACACCTCCCGAGTCGCTGAAGCCGAATGTGAAGAACAATGGCGACGACTACGACGGTGGCGAGTAACCTTCCCGCAAATATGCAATAAAAAAACTGCGACCCGAAAGGGTCGCAGTTTTTTTATTGCCGAAGCGGCAGCGCTACCGTTTGTTCCATTTGCAGGAGGTCTGGTAGTAGTCGATCGCGCGATCGACCTGCGCGGCGTCTTTCCGCTCCATCGTTTCGAGGTGGTGGGGATTCTCCTCGGTAGCAACCACGCGGTACTGCTCGAAACGGCGTACGGGCGACAGGATCGTGAAAGTGTCTTCTTCGAGGTAGCCGAGGTCCTGGTAGGTGGCGATGAACGCACGGTTGGTGTATGCCGGGTCGAAGATGCTGCGGCCGTAGAAATGCGAGTCGTAGCTCATGTTGAGCAGCGACAGCAGGGTAGGCATCAGGTCGATCTGCGAGACGATGCCGTCGACCACTCCGGGTTCGATAAGCCCGGGGGCGAGGATCAGTGCCGGGATGTGGTATTTCTGCAACGGAATCTCGGTGCGGCCGGCGCTCGAAGCGCAGTGGTCGGCCGTGACGAGGAAGATCGTGTTTTCGAACCACGGCTGCCTGGCCGCTTCGGCGAAGAACCGCCCCAGCGAATAGTCGCTGTAAAGCACGCCTCCGGCGCGGCTCTTCGAGTCGTTGGGAATGCGGATTCGTCCGGCGGGGTAGGTGAAGGGGCGGTGGTTGCTGATGGTCATCACATGGGCGAAGAACGGTTTGCCGCTACGGGTCTCCTCGTTGAGCGTGCGGATGACCTTCCGGTAAGCGTCTTCGTCGCAAATGCCCCAGATGTTGGCGAAGGTGATTTCTTCTGGCTTGTAGCTTTTCTGGTCGACGATTTTGTATCCGTTGCCCGAGAAGAAGGTCTCCATGTTGTCGAAATAGCTGTTGCCGCCGTAGAAATAGGTCACATTGTACCCCTTGTCGTGCAATAGGGCTCCCATGGAGTGCATTCCGGCGTTGTTAGGACGCTTGATGATGCTCTGACCCGGGCAGGGCGGCAGCGAAAGCGTCACGGCTTCCAGGCCGCGCACCGTGCGGTTGCCTGTGGCGTAGACGCGGTCGAACGCCAGTCCCAGTTTGTA
This sequence comes from Bacteroidota bacterium, assembly GCA_023443765.1. Taxonomy (GTDB): domain Bacteria; phylum Bacteroidota; class Bacteroidia; order Bacteroidales; family Rikenellaceae; genus Alistipes. The sequence goes on from JAEZTA010000122.1 coordinate 5,210, forward strand.
GAGTGAGTCGAGTACGGGCGTGATTTGTTCTGTGTTGCCGAATCGCTCCATGTACGAGGCGCTCATGCTCTCCATGGTGATCAGCACGATGTTGCGACGGATCTCCTCCCCTTCGGCGCGCACGGCGTGCAGATTGTCGCCCGTGCTTTGGTAGACCCCGTGCACGAAGGCTTCGGCCTCGGCTTCGGGACGTGTGAGGTAGAACTGCTCGTAATCGAGCGTGTTTTTGACGAAAGCGTCGTAGAACTTGTAGAGTCCGTTGGCCTGCAATTCGTTGATGTAGACGTTTCCGCTGTTCTGGAAGCGGGCGTTGAAGTTCAGCAGCCCGATCGCTGCGAACAGCGCCGCGATGTAGGCCGGGGCGATTATGGCTTTCCACTTCCAGCCTTTCAGACATTCGCTCTGCGCAAGTTCGCGGCGGAAGAGATACCACGTCACGAGCAGCGTCACGACGACGATACCCAGCGTCATCGGCACGACGGGGTAGGATTCCATGATATTGCCCACTACTTCGTTGGTGTAGACCAGGTAATCGACGGCGATAAAGTTGTAGCGGACGCCAAATTCGTTCCAGAAGAAATATTCGCTGATGCCGTTGAAGATGATAGCGCCCACGTAGATAACGATGAAGAGGGCGAACCACACCGTAGTCCAGAGGCTGCGGAATCCGGGCAGAAAAAGGCGCAGGGCAAAACTGCCGGTCCAGTAGCCCAGCACATAGAGGGCGATTCGCGGGGCGACGCTTCCGTATTCGTCGAAGATCGTATTGAAGAACGCCACGTAGCAGAAAGCCGCTACGAGCAGGGCGAGGAAGATGTAGCCCCACGGCTTTTTGTACTTGGTGCGTGAAACGCTCAGCATGAAGAGCCAGAGGAAAAAGAATCCTGCCGTCGCGGCGCAGAAATCATTCACGGCGCCCAGCAGGAAGACTTCGCACCATTCGCCGAATGAGAAGGCGATCGAGGTGGTCTGCTCGTTGAAAAGCAGTACGACGCGCAGCACGAGGCCGACGGCGATGGTCAGCAGAGATAGTTTGAGATAGAGACCGGTGACCAACCGAATACTTTTTTGCATGATGGGTTTGGTAATTAACGGTGCAAAGTTAACCATTTTCAGCCCGTTCGGGAAAAGAAAAGGCAGCCAACTGGGTGGCTGCCTTTTTCGATCGGTTTGAAAAATTGTTCGTTTGGTTGTTTATTTCGACGGGCGCATGATGACCTTCACGAGGTTGCCGTCTGCGAAGAGCTTTTTGGCAAATGCCTGAACGTCGGCATTGGTCAGGCTGCGGACAGCCTGCTCGTAACCGCCGATGTAGTCGAGGCCCGAACCGTATTTGGCCTGGATGTAGTTCATCCAGCCGCCGTTCTGCTCAAGGCTGTTCTTCCAGTTCTTGAGCATGAATTCACGCGTTTTCTCGATGTCCTCGGTCTTGGGACCGTTTTCGGCAATCTCCTGGATCTCCTTCATCACGATTTCGCGCAGTTCGTCGGCCATTTCCTCGTTGGTGTCGAACGAAATGGTCATATCGTAGGTCTCGCGAGGAATATACGCCGTCGAACCGCTTACGCGTACGCCATAGGTTCCGCCCTTCTCCTCGCGGATCGAGATCAGGTAACGCGAGTTGAGCGCCTGCGTCAGGAATGTCAGGGCCACTTTATCCTTGAGCGTGTAGGGCATCTGTCCCGAGAAGTAGTAGTAAACCGAGACTTTCGGCTGCTGCATCGGGGCCGTGAACTCCTCCGTCACCTCGCCCTTCACGGGGCTTACCTTGTCGTCGACATAGGTCAGCGGCTTTTTGGCGGCCGGGATCGAACCGATATACTTCTCTACGAGGGGTTTCAGCGTTTCAAGGTCGACGTTACCCACGAACGTGAAGACAAAGCCGTTCACACCGGGGTAGAGCTTCGCGTAGATGGCGGGCAGCTGGTCGAAGTCGAACTTATCGACGATCTCGGTCGAGATCATCTGCCGGCGGGGATTGTTGCCGTATACCACGTCGATCTGCTTCTCCTCCATCAGGAAGTCGGGGTTCGATTTGGCGTTCTCAAGCTGCGTGCGGAGCATCTTGATCAGGTTGTCGTAATCGGTCCGGTCGAAGCGGGGCTGCGTGAAATTGAGGTAGAGCAGTTGGAGCATCGTCTCGATGTCCTTGGGTGAGCAGACGCCGTTCATGGCGCTTGTGTAGTTCTCCACCGAAGGCTGTACCGATGCCGATTTGCCCGAAAGCTGTTTCTTGAGTTCCGTAGCCTGGAATTTGCCGACGCCCGACATCGAGTTTACGGCGGGCATCATCTCGCCCATGTAGAACTCGGCATCCGTGAGCAGCGACAGGCCGCCTTTGGCCTGGGCATTCATGCGCACCTCGTCGGCCTTGTAGGTAGTGGGTTTCACGACGATCTTCGCGCCGTTGGCCAGCGTCCACTCCGTCGTGCCGAGCTGCTTGTCTTCGGTCGTTTTCTTCACGGGCGAACCTTTCAGAACGGTTCCCTCGGCGATCAGCGGTTCCTTCACCACATTGTCCTCGTAAGCCGTGATTTCCGATGCGGCGACTTTGTCGCGGATGGCCAGGATCTCCTCGGCGGTCGGCGCCACGAGCCCCTCTTTTTCGGGAGCGTTGACCACGATCACCTGATTCGTCGGCGTGATGGTCTGCTGCGCGAATGCGTTGACGGCATCCACGTTGAGCATCTTGATC
>JAEZTA010000141.1 GCA_023443765.1 Bacteroidota bacterium
AAACCCCGTCTGCCGTCACTTCATACGTACAGTCGTGCGTGCGTCGCTCCCAGTCAAACTCTATAATATATGCGCGCCCGCCATGAAACATCGTGAGCACGTCGAGCAGGATTTTGTTCACCGTATCCTCGGTCCTGCCCGTGTGCAGCAGCGACAACAACGTATGCGAAATACTGGTGAGGCGGTAGAGCAGGTTGTCGACCCGCACCGTCTCGGGGCCGGCCGGGCCTTCCTTAGCCGATTCCATCGGCTGCACGTAACCAATCAGGATGTCGCCGTCGGAAGTCGTTTCGCGGTGGATGAGTTTCCACACGAACCACAACTGCCGTCCGTCGGGCACGACCAGCGGAATCGTCCGTTCAAGCGTACTGTGACCCTGGAACATATAGGCTTCGGAACCCGTATAGCGCAGATAGGGTTCCGGGATATGGCGTTTGAATTCATCGAAACCGATTTCCGGCGTCGGGAACTGAAGCAGGTTCTGCAAAAAAACGGACATGCGGATGATCCGGCGGGACATGTCCGCTTCCCACCAGCCCGTATTCATATCCCGCATGATCGCCTGCAGAATCTCGTGTTCTTTCATAAGTTTATTAAATCCATGTAACAAAAAAGGCGTCAACAAAAGTACGTATTGAGGCCGGGATATGCAAATTATGGCCGCCGTTTTTCTATACAGATTCGCTCGCGTCGAGGCAAATTCCGACCAAAGGAGCACTCCCGACACAAAATAGCACGCATTTTTACCGACAGGGAAGGGGCTATCCGGATATTTTGCTTATCTTTGTTTGTGCGAAAACACAGCGATAAACCATGGATGAAAAATATGTAGTAAATCTCCGCGACGTGGCCATTTACCACGCCGACAACCCCTTCGGCAGTTGTTCGGAAAAGAAACTCCTGCAACAGGGCGAGATGGTTCTTTCGGAAGTCAACCTATCGGTGGCTCCGGGCGAATTCGTTTACCTGATCGGCCGTGTCGGGAGCGGGAAAAGCAGTTTACTCAAAACTTTATATGCCGAGGTGCAACTCCTTACAGGAAAGGGGTATGTGGCCGGTTACGATCTGCGCAAACTATGCCGCAGGGACATTCCCTACCTGCGCCGCCGCATCGGCATCGTTTTTCAGGACTACCAGTTGCTTACCGATCGCAACGTCTTCATGAACCTCTACTATGTGATGAAGGCCACGGGCTGGAAACGCGAACAGGAGATTCGCGAACGCATCGACAAGGTGCTGGGGTTGGTGGAGCTCGGAGCCAAGAGCTACAAGATGCCGTTCGAGCTCTCGGGCGGCGAACAGCAGCGGCTGGTGATCGCCCGCGCCCTGCTCAACGACCCGCAGGTGCTGTTGGCCGATGAACCTACGGGCAACCTCGACCCGCTGACGGCCGACGGCATCATGCAGCTGTTTCAGAAGATCGCCTCACAGGGCTGCGCTGTCGTGATGTCGACGCACAATACCGCCCTGATCGAGAACTACCCTGCCCGCGCCGTCCTCTTCTCCAAAGGCAAGACCCGCGAAATAGACCTCAAGGCCGAGCTTGCGTAAGACTTCAGGGAGCCTTGTCCCGACGACTTGTTTTCCCCGAAATAAGTTCAAAATTTCGCACGTGAAAGCCCTGCTTTCAGCATTTGTTTTATCCGGAAATATTTCGTATATTTGTACGATATTTTAAAGACTACGATGAGTACCGAATTAGAAAACGTTAAAAAACAAGAAGAAGAATATTCCGCGTCGAATATCCAGGTCCTTGAGGGCCTCGAAGCGGTGCGCAAGCGTCCTGCCATGTACATCGGCGACATCGGCGAGAAGGGTCTCCACCACCTGGTCTACGAGGTTGTGGACAACTCGATTGACGAGGCGCTGGCGGGCTATTGCACCGATATCGACGTGACGATCAACGAGGATAACTCCATCACGGTAAGGGACAACGGCCGAGGCATTCCGACCGACTACCACGAGAAGGAGGGTAAATCGGCGCTCGAAGTCGTGCTGACGGTGCTCCACGCCGGCGGTAAGTTCGACAAGGGCAGCTACAAGGTTTCGGGTGGTCTGCACGGCGTCGGCGTATCGTGCGTGAATGCACTTTCGAACCTGCTGATCGCCGAAATCCACAGCCGCGACGGCAAGATTTACCGCCAGACGTACAGCAAAGGTGCCCCGACCTCGCAGGTCGAGGTAGTCGGCGAATGTACGGACCGCGGTACGACCATCACGTTCCGGCCCGACGATACGATCTTTACGCATACCACCGAATACAAATATGACATCCTGGCCAACCGTCTGCGCGAGCTGGCGTTCCTGAACAAGGGCATCCGCCTGAACCTCATGGACCTGCGCAAGGACGAGGAGGGCAAGACCCGCGAGGACCACTTCTATTCGGAAGAGGGCCTCAAGGAGTTCGTCAAGTATCTCGATGCTACGCGCGGCACGCCGATCGTCGAGCAGATTATCTACCTCGACACCGAGAAGAACGGCGTCCCGGTGGAGGTGGCCATGCAGTACAACGATTCGTTCTCGGAGAACGTACACTCCTATGTAAATAACATCAACACCATCGAGGGCGGTACGCACCTGACGGGTTTCCGCCGCGCGCTGACCCGTACGCTCAAGAAATACGCCGAGGATTCGGGCATGCTTGCCAAGCTCAAATTCGACATCAACGGCGATGACTTCCGCGAGGGACTTACGGCGGTCGTTTCGGTGAAGGTGCAGGAGCCGCAGTTCGAAGGACAGACCAAGACCAAGCTGGGTAATGACGAGGTTTCCGCCGCTGTCGACCAGGCTATGGCTTCGGCGCTGGGCGACTACCTGGAGGAGAATCCCAAGGATGCCAAAGCCATCGTACAGAAGGTGATCCTCGCAGCCACGGCGCGCCACGCAGCACGGCATGCCCGCGAACTGGTACAGCGCAAGACCGTATTGTCGGGCGCCGGACTTCCGGGAAAACTCGCCGATTGTTCGAGCCGCGACCGTTCGATTGCCGAAATCTTCTTCGTCGAGGGTGACTCGGCAGGCGGTACGGCCAAATCGGGTCGTGACCGTAACTTCCAGGCCATCATGCCGCTGCGCGGTAAGATTCTGAACATCGAGAAAGCTCAGGAGCACCGCATGTGGGAGAACGAGGAAATCAAGAACATGTTCACCGCACTGGGCGTCACGATCGGCACCGAGGAGGACTCAAAGGCCCTGAACCTCGAAAAGCTGCGCTACGACAAGATCATCATTATGACCGATGCCGACGTTGACGGAAGCCATATCGCCACACTGATGCTGACGTTCTTCTTCCGCAAGATGAAGGAGCTGATCGAGAACGGCCATATCTACATCGCTACCCCGCCGCTGTACCTCGTGAAAAAGGGCAAGCAGGAGCGTTATTGCTGGACTGAGAAGGAGCGTGACGAGATCACCTCCGAGTTCGGCAAGGGAGCGCACGTACAGCGTTACAAAGGTCTCGGTGAGATGAACGCCCACCAGTTGTGGGAAACGACGATGAACCCCGATACGCGCATTCTGCGCCAGGTGAACATCGACAACGCCGCTGAAGCCGACCGCATCTTCTCGATGCTGATGGGCGACGAGGTTCCGCCCCGCCGCGAATTCATCGAGCGAAATGCACATTACGCAAATATCGACGCATAAACGATAGTCAAGAAAAGGATTGCCCGCGAGGGTGATCCTTTTCTTTAGATAACCATATCCTAACAACTGACACTATGAACGTTACGGTAATCGGTGTTGCCGGAGGGACCGGCTCAGGAAAATCGACGCTCGTCAAGCGTTTGCAGGAAGCATTTGTCGGCGACGACGTTGTGACGCTCTGCCACGACTACTACTACAAGGCGCACCCCGAATTGACCTACGAGGAGCGCACGAAGCTCAACTACGACCATCCGCAGGCATTCGATACGGAGATGCTCGTGGAGCATATCAAGGCGCTCAAAAACAACGTCCCTATCGAACACCCGGTCTATTCGTTCGTGGACCACGACCGCACGACCGAGACTGTGAGCGTAAAACCCTCGACGGTGATCATTGTCGACGGCATCCTGATCTTCGAGAACAAGGAACTGCGCGATCTGATGGACATCAAGGTCTATGT
>JAEZTA010000183.1 GCA_023443765.1 Bacteroidota bacterium
GTCACCGAACCCATCGAACGCGAGGTGCAGTCGATGCGCCGCGTGCATAAAATCACTTCGGAATCCTATTACGGGCTTTCGAAGATACAGGTCGAACTGGACCCGGCCACACCCGCCGCCGAAATTCCGCAACTGTGGGACGAACTGCGCCGCAAGGTGCTCAACGTCCAGCCGCGCCTGCCCGCGGGGGCTTCGGCGGTGACCGTCGCCGACGATTTCGGCGACGTGTACGGCATCTACTACGGGCTTTCGGTCGACGGGGGCTTCACCTGGTCCGAACTGCGCGACTGGGCGCAGCGGCTCAAAACGGCGCTCGTGACGGTCGACGGCGTGCAGAAGGTGGCCCTTTACGGCGAACAGACGCCCGTGGTGAACGTCTATGTCAGCATGGCGACGCTGGCCAATTTCGCCATCCGTCCCGAAACCATCGTCGCGACCATCGGCCAGCAGAATTCCATCGTCGACAGCGGCGAGAAGCAGGCCGGAAAACTCCAGATACAGATTCTCGAGGACGGGACCTACAAGACGCTCGACGACCTTTCGGACCAGCTGCTGATCTCCTCTTCGGGCAAACAGTACCGCCTGGGCGACATCGCCCGCGTCGAGCGGGGCTACGCCGAGCCGCCGCAGACGATGATGCGCGTCGACGGCCGCCGCGCCGTGGGCATCGGCGTCTCGACCGAGGAGGGCGTCGACGTGGTGAAGACCGGTGCGGAGATCGAATCCCTGCTGGCTTCGCTCACGCGGCAGATGCCGCTGGGCATGGAGCTGACGGTGCTCTATCCCGAGAACCGCATCGCCCGGGAGGCCAATTCCACGTTCATTCTCAACCTCGCCGAGTCGGTTGCGATCGTCATTCTGATCATCATGCTCGTCATGGGCTTCCGCGCCGGGGTGCTGATCGGCAGTTCGCTGCTCTTTTCGATCGGCGGCACGCTGCTCCTGATGCAGTTTCTGGGCGAGGGGCTGAACCGCACCTCGCTGGCCGGTTTCATCATCGCGATGGGCATGCTCGTCGACAACGCCATCGTCGTCACCGACAATGCACAACAGGCCATGCTGCGGGGCGCGGCACGCCGCACGGCCGTTGTCGAGGGAGCCAACGCCCCGCGGTGGAGCCTGCTGGGGGCCACGCTGATCGCCATATTCTCGTTTCTGCCGCTGTACCTCGCCCCCTCGTCGGTGGCCGAGATCGTCAAGCCGCTGTTCGTCGTGCTGGCTCTCTCGCTGCTGTTGAGCTGGGTGCTGGCCCTGACGCAGACGCCGCTGTTCGGCAATTTCATGCTCAAGGTGAAACCTGTCGCCGGCGATCCCTACGACACGCGCTTCTACCGCGCCTTCGACCGCCTGCTGGCCGCCCTGCTGCGGTGGCGGTGGGCCGTCGCGGCGACGGTCGCGGGGCTGTTCGTCCTGTCGCTGGCCGTCATGGGGTTGATGCCCCAGAACTTCTTTCCGTCGCTCGACAAACCCTATTTCCGGGCCGACGTGCTGCTGCCCGAAGGGTACAACATCCGCGACACGGAGCGCAATCTCCTGGTGATGGAGGAGTGGCTGCGTGCGCAGCCCGAGGTGAAGACCATTTCGATGACGCTTGGTTCCACGCCGCCGCGCTATTACCTGGCCAGCAGCAGTATTTCGATGCGTCCCAATTTCGGAAACATCCTCGTCGAGCTGCACGACAAGGGGCAGACCGAGGTGGTCGAGGAGCGTTTCAATGCTTATGTTACGGAGAATTTCCCCGACGTATGGCTGCGCTCGTCGCTCTTCAAGCTCTCGCCCGTGCCCGATGCGGCCATCGAATTCGGATTTATCGGCGACAACGCCGATACGCTGCGCCGCCTGACGGCCGAGGCCGAGCAGGTGATGTGGCGCACGCCCGGGGCGGTGAACGTCCGCAACGGCTGGGGCAACCGTGTGCCGATGTGGCAGCCGATCTATTCGCAGATGAAGGGCCAGCGCATCGGCATCACCCGCAGCCAGATGGCCCGCGGCATGACGATCGCCACGCAGGGCTATAACCTGGGCGAATACCGCGAGGGCGACCAGTTCATGCCGATCCTGCTGAAGGACGAGAACATTGGCATGTATAACCTGACCAATTTGCAGGCCCTGCCGATCTTCAGCCCTTCGGGCAAGGTCTTTTCGATCGAGCAGGCGACCGACGGGTTCCGGTTCGATTTCCGGGCCGGGGTCATCAAACGCTTCAACCGCCAGCGGGTGATGAAGGCGCAGTGCGACCCGGGCCGCGGGGTCAATACGATGCAGCTTTTCGCTACGCTGAGGGATTCGGTCGAGCGTGCCGTCGTGCTGCCCGAAGGCTATGCGATGAAGGTTTTCGGCGAGCAGGAGAGTCAGCAGGAGTCCAACGAAGCGCTGGCCAAGTATATGCCGCTGACGCTGGTGCTCATTCTCATCGTCCTGCTGCTACTGTTCCGTAATTACCGCGAACCGGTTGTGATTCTGCTGATGATCCCGCTGATCTTTATCGGCGTAGTGCTGGGACTGGCCGTTACGGGCAAGATATTCAACTTCTTCTCCCTGCTGGGACTGCTCGGATTGGTGGGCATGAACATCAAGAACGCCGTGGTGCTCGTCGAGCAGATCGGTGTACTGCGGGCTGCGGGCAAGGACCCCTACGAGGCCCTGACATCGGCCACACGCAGCCGTATCGTCCCGGTGGCGATGGCTTCGGGAACGACCATCCTGGGTATGCTGCCGCTGTTATTCGACTCGATGTTCGGGGCGATGGCCGCCACGATCATGGGCGGACTGCTGGTAGCTACGCTGCTGACGGTCTGCGTCCTGCCGGTGGTTTATGCCCTGTTTTATAATATTCGCAAGCCATGAAAAAGATCGTTTCGATATTCGCTTTGTGCCTCTGTATGCCGGCACTTGCGCAGACTACGCTCGACGACTACCGTACTGCCGTCGCCGATTACAGTTGGCAGTTGAAGATCGCCGCTTCGAAGCGGGATGCAGCGGCTGAAACGGTGGGGCAGGCCCGTACGGGCTACCTGCCGCGGTTGTCGATGGACGGCAGTTTTACGGCTACGCTGCGCCATTTCGACGGCATTGAGCACTGGACGTTCAGTTTACTGCCCCAGTTGGTGCAGACCGTCTATGGCGGAGGCGCCGTGCGGGCCGCCACGCAGCAGGCCGAACTGGGTTACGACATTGCGCTGTGCGACGAGGAGTTTTCGCGCCTCGACGTACGCTATGCCGCCGATTACGCCTACTGGAACCTTTCGGCCGTGGAGCTTTACGCCGCTTCGATGCGCCAGTACGTTTCGATCATCCGTTCGCTCAAGGAGGTTGTCGACCGCCGTTTCTCGGAGGGCTACATCGCCAAGGGCGACGTGCTGATGATCGACACCCGGTTGAGCGAGGCCGAATATTCGCTCGTGAGCGCTGAGCAGAATTACCAGGTGGCGCTTCACAATTTCAACATTCTCCGCGGAACCGATGCCGCGCTCGACGTGCGCCTGATTGAGGGCATCCGCGATTCGCTGCCGATGCCCGGGCGGGTGGTGGCTGCCGAGGCGCTGGAACGGCGTCCCGACTATGCCGCTGCGCAACTGCGCTCGGAGCAGGCCGAGGTGGGGATCAAGTCGGCGCGCGCACCGTTCAATCCCCAGTTGAGTGTTGGGGTCGGGGGCATGTGGCAGCCTTATTATCCCAACAGCACGGGCGCCACGTATGTCGACGGATCGGCTTTCGTGAAGCTCTCCGTGCCGATTTTTCATTGGGGCGAACGCCGCCGGGCCGTAGGTGTGGCGCGTGCCGTACAGTTGCAGCAGGAGTGGAATGCCGCCCTCATGCACGACGACATCGTGCGGCAGGAGATGAACGGCTGGACGGCCATTGTGCAGAGCCGTGCGCAGGTTGACGCCTCGGAGCAGAGCCTTCGCATCGCGGGCGAGAACCTCGAAATCAGCACCTATTCCTATGGCGAGGGCATGGCGACCATCCTGGATGTGTTGCAGGCCCAGCTGAGCTGGATTCAGCTGTACACCAACGCTATCCGGGCACATTATAACTATGCAGTGGCGGTATCGGACTATCAGCGCATCACGGCGCAATAAAAAACGGCGGAGAGTAATCTTCGCCGGTTTTTATTTAACTCTTGTCCTGATAGGCATTTCAAGCCTTTGCAGGTTCCGTGCTGACCACGGCGATTTCCTGCGATATGGGAGCGATTTTGCGCAGCATCTGCACCATGCCGCAGTATTTTTCGTGCGTCAGTTCGGCTGCGCGGCTGACCTTCGCCTGGTTGTCCTCGGTGTCGCATTCGATGTTGTAAACCACATAGAACGAGCGGTATACGCTCTCTGATTGCACCTTTTCGGTAGATAAATCGCCCGAATAGCTGATTTCAAAGCGCTTAGGCGTGATGCGCTCTTTCTGCATGATCATCAGCGCCGTCTGGGCCGAGCATTGGGCGGCGGCGTAGAGCAGCAGCTTCTTGGGGTTCATCGCCTCGCACCCGGAGCCGCCTTCGACCTGGAATTTCCCATCCCCGGTCATTTGCAAAGTTACTTTTTCGATCATAAGTCTCGGAATTTTTGTTGAACGACAGATGCGGGGCAAATTCCGTACCTTTTCCGCGTGGCAGCTTAGGACACCGCTTCGGGCTGGGGCTGGCGCAACGGATGGCGGAGCATGAAGCGCGTTCCCCGACCGGGTTGTGAGGTTACCGAGATGCTTCCGCCCAGGTTTTCAGCGATCGTGCGGCAGATCGAAAGGCCCAGCCCTACGCCTTTCACGAAGTTGTCGGCCTTGTAGAACCGGTCGAAAATCCGTTCGAGGTGCCTCTCTTCGATGCCGTGGCCCGTGTCGTTTACGAAAAACTCGACGGCTGAGCCGTTTTCGCAGGTGCGGCAGCCGAACGTGATGCTGCCTTCGTCGGTGAATTTCACGGCATTGTTGATCAGGTTGTTGATCACCTGTTTGAGCCGCTCGGCATCGGTGTCGATGCGGATGTCCTCGTCGGGGAGTTCGAGCCGTAGCTCGACCCCGGGCCTCATGGTCATCTTCTGGGCCTGATAAATATCGGTCAGCAGCGCCGCGAGCGAGAAGTCGGCGAAGTTGAATTCCATGGTGTTGGATTCGATCTTCGAGAGGTCGAGGATGTCCGAAATCAGGCGCAGCAGTTGTTCGCCGTTGGTGGTGATCAGGCGGCTGTACTCCTTTTTCTCCTCTTCGTCCGAGGGGTATTCCTCGCTGGTGAGCAGGTTGGCAAATCCGATGATGGCGTTGAGCGGCGTGCGGATTTCGTGGCTCATGTTGGCCAGGAACATGCTTTTGAGCCGGTCGCTTTCGCGTGCTTTGTCGCGCGCCTCGATTAGGGTGTTCTCGATGGTTTTGTGGTTCTGGATGCTCTGGCAGATTCCGACCACGCGGCAGGGCGAACCGTCGTCGCTCCGGCCCAGGTAGACCGATTTGGTTTCGAACCACTCCCATTGGCCGTCGCCGCGCCGCAGGCGGTAGCTGTACCAGTTGTCGTCGAGGTCGCCCGAAAGCTGCCTGGTAAATGCGTCGAGCAGCATTGTCCGGTCGTCGGGGTGTACGAATCCGAAAAATGCCTCGGGGCTGATCGGTCCGGCTGTATCTGTGATTCCCAGGTGCTTGAACCAACGGGCGTCGATGGTCATTTTATTGTCGTCGGGGTCGAAAAACCACGGGAAAATCCGGGTTTGCGCCAGGGCCATGTCGAGCACGAACCGGCGTTGCATCTCCTCTTCGATGTTCCGGAACAGGAACAGCACGCGGAGCAGTTGCCCGTGGGTGTCATACTGGCCGACGAAGCGGCCCTGGATGTAGAATTTCAGATCGGAATTGCAGCGGCGGACGGTCGTCCATTCGGGCAGATCGCCCGGGTCTTCATGCCGCCGGAGTCGTTCGAAGATTTCCGGCACGAGGTCCTGCCTGTTGCTGTGGACCGCGAGCAGGTCGGAGATGCTTAGAGGGATTTCCCCCCCCCGATGCGCAGGTCCCTGCGGGCCCGGCTGTTAATTTCTGATATTTGACCGTCGGGAGCCGTCGTGACCGACGCGATCGACAACAGACTCAGGGTGTCTTCCCCTGTCGGTGCGGCATAGCCGGCCCCGGAGGAGGTCTGGTTGCGGTGTCGGAAAAAATGAGAATTCATTGGACGCATGTTTGGACTTGCTAAGTTAGGGATTTATATTGGAATACATCGGTTGTGTTACCGGTTTTTTTCAAATGAAACGTAAAACGGACCAGATTTGCTATTATCGTCGGAGGGTTTTTATTGTAGACAAAAATTCGTATATTTGCGCGTCTATTAGAGAATATGTGCGTATGCGAAAATTCCGGATTGTATTGCTGACTTTTGCCTTTGCGGCGTGCGCCCTCGGTGCGCAGGCTGCCGGGCCTGAAATAGAGACCCTTGCAGGCCGCGCCCGCGACCTGTTCGACTACGGCCGCTGGAGCGACGCCCGGCAGGAATTCCTGCGCGTAAGGGCTGCGCTGACCCCTTCGGACCGCCTGCTGGCGCAGGAGGTCGAGTTCTACCTGGCGGCGTGCGCCGTGGAACTGGGAAGTCCCGATGCGGAAGGGGCCCTGCGGGCATTCTCGGAGCGTTATCCCGAGTCGGTCTATGCCAACGACGTGCGGTTTGCGCTCGGCTCGTTCTACTGCGCTGCGGGAAATATGAAGCAGGCCCGCGAGGCTTTCGAAAAGACCGAATACAAGGCTTTGAGCCCATCGCGCCGCGAGCAGTATGACATCCGCATGGGTTACGTCGAATTTGCGGAGGGCGATTACCCGAAGGCCTACGGCTTTTTCGACCGCATCGGCAGTCGCAGCGAGTATGCCGACCATGCGCGTTACTACAAAGCATACATCGACTACGCCGAGGGGCGTTACGGCCGGGCGAAGCAGGGCTTCACGGCGCTCATGCGCAGCGACGCTTACAGCGATGTGGTTCCGTACTACCTCCTGCAGATCGAGTTCCGGGAGGGCAATTACCGTTATGTAGTCGAGAACGGCGAGACGTTGGCCCGCCGGGCCGTTCCCGAACGGCGTGCCGAACTGGAACGTGTGATCGCTGAGTCGTGGTTCCACCTCGAAGATTACAACAAGACGCTCGACCACCTGGCGGCTTTCACGGCTGCCGGCGGCGAGATGGACCGCGACGCCAGCTACCTGATGGGCTTCTCGCTCTACCGTACGGCCCGCTATCCCGAGGCTGCGGAGTGGCTGCGCAAGGCGTGCGGCGCCGAAGATGCGCTGACGCAGAACGCCTCCTACCACTTGGCCGACTGTTACCTGCGCGCCGGGGACAAGGAGTCGGCGATGCAGGCCTTCGCGATGGCGTCGGACGAGTCGCTCGACGCAACGATTGCCGAAGATGCGCTGTTCAACTACGCCAAACTGCAATACGAACTGGGCGGTGGCGCCTTCAACGGGGCGATCAACGTGCTGATGCGCTACATCGACCGTTATCCCTCGTCGCCGCGCGTCGGGGAGGCCCGTACGCTGCTGATTGCCGCCTACTACAACTCCCGCGACTACGATGCCGCCTACCGGGCCATCAAGTCGATGCCTTCGGGCGATGCTGACATCCGCGCGGCATTGCAGAAGATCACCTATTTCCGTGGACTGGAAGCCTACAAGGCCGGTGACATGCAGGCAGCGCAGCGTTACCTCACGGAATCCGCTGCCGTGAACGTCAGCCCCAAATACACGGCCCTGAACTCCTTCTGGCAGGGCGAGATCGCCTTTGCGCAGGGCGATTACCCGGTGGCTGCGGCCAAATACAACGCCTACCTGAAGCGTGCGCCCCGCACCGAGCGGGAGTATGCGATGGCGTGGTACAACCTCGGTTACTGCGCATTCGACCGCAACGACCTTCAGCAGGCGCAGAGTTCGTTCGATAAGTTCCTTTCCGCCTATTCGGCCCGGGACCGTTACCGTGCCGACGCCTACAACCGGTTGGGCGACGTGGCCTATTCCGACCGCCGTTTTGAGGCGGCCGTAGGGGAGTACGACAAGGCGATCGCCCTCGGGACGCCCGAACAGCAGTATGCCCGTTACAAGCGGGCCGTGACGCTCGGCATTCTGGGCCGCACGGACCAGAAGCAGCAGGCCTTACGGCAGATTGTCGCTTCGGGCGGCGACTATGCCGACGAGGCATCCTATGAACTGGGACGCAGTTTTATCGCCCAGGAGAAGTATGCCGAGGGCGCGGCACAGCTCGAAAAGTTCGTGGCGGCTTATCCCTCCTCGCCGCGTTATACGCAGGCGCTGTCCGACCTCGGACTGGCTTACCTGAACCTTGGCGACAAGCAGAAATCGCTCAAATATTACGACATGGTGGTCGGGGCGTCGCCCCAGTCCTCGGAGGCCAAAGGTGCGATGCAGAGCATCCGCGAAATTTACGTTTCGCAGGGCGATGCCGACGCGTATTTCGACTATGCCTCCAAAGCCGGTGTGGAGAGCGACCTGACGGCTCTTTCGCGTGACTCGCT
Source organism: Bacteroidota bacterium (assembly GCA_023443765.1). Classification (GTDB taxonomy): domain Bacteria; phylum Bacteroidota; class Bacteroidia; order Bacteroidales; family Rikenellaceae; genus Alistipes. The sequence continues at coordinate 8,493 of JAEZTA010000183.1, forward strand.
GTCGTTCGCTGCGGCGCAGAAGCTCTACCTCGACGGACAACGGGAGGCTGCCACGAAGTCGCTGCGCAGCTATGTGAAGAGCTATCCGAAGGGCTATTACATGACCGACGCCCTCTACTACCTGAGCGATTGCTACCTCCGTTCGGGCGAGCGTGAAGAGGCCATCGAGACGCTCACGGCGCTGGCTGACCAGGGTGCGACGCAGTATACGGTGGCCGTGCTGGAGAAACTGTCCGAAATGACCTATGCCGACAAACGCTGGGACGAGGCCGCTTCGGCTTACCGGCGGCTTTACGACGTTGCACCTACCATCACGGGCCGCGAGGATGCCATGAAGGGCTATGTGCGTGCGACGGTGGCCGGGGGCGACGGGGCGAAAATCTCCGAAATGGCCGCCGATGTCTGTGGCCATGCCGACGCGGGAGCCGTGGCGCTCCGCGAGGCGAAATATGCCTGGGCGGGGCAACTGCGCACGACGGGTCACCGCGACGAGGCTGTCAAACTTTATAAAGAATTGGCCAAGGACGTGCGTACCAAGGAGGGTTCCGAAGCTGCTTATTACGTGATCGAATCCCTGTTCGAGGGCGGCGACATGAATAAGACCGAAAAGGAGATCTTCGCCTTCTCGGAGCGGGGACCGCAGGCCTACTGGCTGGCGAAAGCCTTCATCCTGCTGGGCGACGTATACGTCCGCAAGGGGGATAATTTTCAGGCCCGGGCAACGTGGCAGAGTGTCGCCGACGGTTATTCGCCTGCCGATGACGGCATCGTGGACGAAGCGAAGGCGCGAATCGCAAAACTCAACTGACGATGAAGAAGATTCTGATGATAGCCGCCTTCGCGGCGGTACTGCCGCAACTGGCTGCGGCGCAGGTCGAGAAACAGGTCGAGGTGACCAAAGCCTATGTTCCGAAGGTGGAGAGCGCCTCGAAACTGGCCGTGCAGCCCGACATGACCGATACGGCGCGCATGCGTCCCGAAATAGACTACACCATTACGCCGCTGTCGCTGCGTACGACGCTTTCGACGCGTCCGATCCGCCCCGCGACGGTGACCTACTGGGAGTTCAACCGTCCGCTGCCGTTCTACGTGAAGGTCGGGGCGGGTTATCCGCTCAACTCGGTGCTGGATTTCTATGCCTCGTCGCAGAATCCTTCGACGGGTTACGTCGTGGGATACATCAACCACGAGGGGCAGTATGCCAGGATCAAAAACTATTTTGGCGAAAAAAACAACTCCACGCGGATGTACAACCGCATCGGGGCTGCTGCGGGCAAGTATTTCGGCCGGCATATCCTCGAAGGCGACATTTACTATGACAACCGGATGTATCACCGTTACGGGGCTTATGCCAATGAGCCTTTCGAGACACTGTTCAAGCCCGGCGAGATGAACGACTATGGCGATGCGAATGTGACGGTGCGCTTCGGGGACAATTTCCAGGACCTCAGCCGCACGAATTTCGAGATCGCCCTGCGGGGTGGCTTCTTCTTTGACCATTCCGAGTGGCCGGAATACACCGACAAGGCCCGGCAGACGACGTTGGAAGCCCGGGCGAAGATAGCCCGCGGATTCGGTCGCAGCAGTTTCTCGATTGAGGCGGGTTACGAACGGCTGGCCGGACAGAAATCCATTTCGGGGGATAATCAGCAACTGATTCATGCCGCCCTGCGTTACGGCTTTGCGGGTGGAGTGGTGCGCCTCGATGTCGGTGCCGACTACTACCACGACCGGGTGGAGTTCAGCGACCGGGAGCCTGAAACGCTTGTGGATGCTGAAAATTACATCATTCCTTATGCCCGGCTTGATTTCAACCTCGGTACGCCGGGCCTGAAACCATTCTTCGAGGCCGACGGAGCCGTGAAACCGAACGACTTCCGGGCGCTGACGTTGGCGAATCCCTATGTTGCCTCTTCGGCATGGCTCCCTAAGAGTTCGGTCGATTACAATTTCCGCCTCGGATTGGGCGGCAGCCTGTGGCGCAGCCGCTTCAACTACCGCGTTTACGCCGGGCTTTCGGTTCGGGACAATCATCTTTACTGGACTAATATGGAAATTGGGATCGATCCTGCGTCGATGAATGGAGATGTAGTGATGTTTCAGACCCCTTTTTTCGAAGCTGTAACGGATCGTCAGACCGTCACTTCGTTCAACGGCGAAATCGAGTTCCGGCCTGTCAGCGTGCTGAAATTCGACCTGGGTGTGCACGGTTACCTCTATAACGATGAGACGGACCTCAAAAACGGAGCTCCTGCATTTGCCGGGAACATCGGTGTCGGTTACGAGGGGCGCAAGATCAGTTTCGGGGTGAAGGCGCTGATGCAGAGCGGCCGCAGCTGGACGACTCTTCATTACATGCTCCAATCGGAGGAATCAGGATTGATTCTGTTGGGAGGAAATAATTTCGAAGCCCCCTTCGCCGTCGACCTGCGGGTCAATTTCGACTGGAAGGTTTCGGGCCGCGTGACGCTCTTTGCCGAGGGGCGCAACCTGATTAACCGCCGCCTGTACGAACTGCCGTGGTACCCCGAACTGGGGGCCAACTTCACGGTCGGTATCAAGGCGAATTTCTAAGCCGTTTCCGCCGGGAGCGGTTGTGCAGAACGGGGACTTTTCGCGAGTTCCCGTTTTTTGTTGCTGCAAAAGACGATAATTCGTTTAATTGATGATCATTTTCGGTTCGGCATAACGAACCGATCGGAATTTTCGCTAAATTAGGGCAAACTTTAATTCACATGACTATGAAACATACAATGCCTGAGCTTCCCTATGCACCGGAAGCGCTTGCTCCGAAGATGAGCAAGGAGACCTTTGATTACCACTATGGAAAGCATTTGCAGACCTATGTGAACAACCTGAACAACCTGATCGTGGGTACGCCCTACGAGGAAATGCCGCTCGACGAGATCGTCCGCAAGGCCGACGGAGGTATTTTCAACAACGCCGCCCAAGCCTGGAACCATACCTTCTTTTTCCAGATGCTGACCCCTGCGCAGCAGCCGATCCCCGCGAAACTGGCTGCGAAACTGGCCGAGGCGTTCGGTTCGGTGGAGGCTTTCAAAGAGCAGTTCACCAAGGCTGCCGTGGGGCTTTTCGGCTCCGGATGGGCCTGGCTGGCCATGGATAAGGCCGGGAAACTGTCGATCGTTGCGAAGCCCAATGCCGGCAATCCGATGACCGACGGCCTGCGCCCGGTGATGACCGTCGATGTTTGGGAGCATGCCTATTACATCGACTACCGCAACCGCCGTCCCGATTTCCTGGCCGCATTCTGGGAGTTGATCGACTGGAAGAAAGTTGCCGACCTCTGCATTCCGAGGCGTTACAAGTGCACGGCCTGCGATTATGTCTACGACCCTGCGAAGGGCGACCCCGAGACGGGTATCGAGCCGGGAACGCCTTTCGAGGAGATTCCCGACGACTGGACCTGCCCGATCTGCGGTCTCTACAAGACCGACTTCGAGGCAATCGAAGAGTAAATGAAAAACCTCCGCGTCGAACGCGGAGGTTTTTTTGTGTCCATAGGCCGCCGGGCGGCAAGGTGTCCGGTTAGAAAATGAATTTCTCGATCTTCAGTTCGCCGAGTTGTTCCAGGCGCGGCACGAGGGTCGTGAAGTGCGACGCCTGCTCGTGGGCCGCAAGGGCTTTCGAATCGCTCCAGGTTTCGCAGATCATCAGTACGTCGTTGCGCGTGGTGCTGTCGAACAGGTCGTAGGCTACGCATCCTTCGTCCTTGAGTGAAGCGGCTACCAATTCCTTAGCCGTGCGTACCAGTTCTTCGCGGTTGCTTTCCGTCGTGCGGATAAATACATTGAGTCGTATCATCGGTTTCTTGTTTTTGATTTTAACTATTCGCAAATATAGAAATTTTTTTGTCACATTGTAACGTGAAACCGAATCTTAATAACGGGAAATATCGTTTGCACCGTGGACTGGGCGTATTGCGGGACGGTGGGAACGAAAACCGGGAAGATGTTTTCCCGGATTATTAATCAGCGTTTTCGGCGAGGAATTCCAGCATCCCGCGGCGGATTTGCCGGAAACGGGGGATGGAGGCCTCATACCGGTCGAAATCGAGTATCAGCGAGTCGGCGAATGTACGGGCGCGGTCCGGCAATAGGCAGGCAGGGTCAGAGCGGGCGGAGGCGTTCGCGGGCGGTTTCGTATTCGGCGACCAACCGGCGGAGGATGTCGCCTGCGGGCGGCAGGTCGTCGATAAGCGCCGTTATCTGTCCGATCTCCAGTTCCCCTTCGTCGAGGTCGCCCTCGAAGATGCCCCGTTTGGGGCGTCCGCGACCCACCAGTCCGAGCAGTTCTTCGGCTGTTGCACCGCGACTTTCAGCCTCTTCGACCGTGCGGCAGAAGCCGTTGCGGATGAGGCGCGTCGGAATGACCTTCTTGAGCGTCAGGATCGTGTCGCCTTCCTGCAACCCGATACACAGTTGCTTGAAAGCCTCGCAGGCCGAGCTCTCCTGCGACAGGGCGAAGCGGGTTCCCAGTTGGCATCCTTCGGCTCCCAGGGCAAAGGCAGCCAGCATTCCGGCTCCCGTGGCGATGCCTCCTGCGGCGATGAGCGGGATGTCGACGGCTTGCCGCACCTGCGGGATGAGCGCCATGGTCGTCGTCTCCTCACGGCCGTTGTGGCCTCCGGCCTCGAATCCTTCGGCGACCACGGCATCCACACCCGCATCGCGGCTTTTGAGAGCGAATTTCGAACTCGACACGACGTGCGCCACACGGCAGCCCGCATCGTGCAGGCGACTGGTCCAGGTTGCGGGGTTGCCCGCCGAGGTAAAGACCGCCGGAACGTGCTCTTCCAAGATAACTTCCATCAGTTCGGGGGTATAGCGATAGGCCAGCGGGACATTGATCCCGAACGGGCGGGACGTGGCCGCGCGGCATTTGCGGATGTGTTCGCGCAGCAACTCGGGAGTCATCGAGCCGGAGCCGATCAGCCCCAGCCCGCCGGCTTCGCTGACGGCGGCGGCCAGCCGCCAACCGCTGCACCATACCATTCCGCCCGCAATGACGGGGTAGCGGATGCCGAAGAGTGACGAGATTCTGTTTTCCATCGGATTGTGTTTTGATTTCCTACCAAGATACAATTATTTTTCCAAACCAGGAACGGGCGGCCGGAGAATGAGACAGGGAGGTTCGGCATGCCGAACCTCCCTGTCCTTAAAAAGAGGAGTTGTTCAGAGCCACATACCGATCAGCCAGTAAATCCCGGCAGCAAACAAGCCACTCACCGGAATCGTGATGATCCATGCCCACAGGAGATTGACTGTGATCCCCCATCTTACGGCAGATATGCGTTTGACAGCTCCCACGCCGATGATCGCTCCGGTGATGGTGTGCGTTGTACTTACAGGGACGTGGAGGTACTCCGTGAGGTAGAGCGTGAATGCTCCGGCTGTTTCCGCCGCAAAGCCCTCCAGGGGTGTTACCTTCGTGATTTTCGTACCCATTGTCTTCACGATCCGCCACCCGCCGGACATTGTTCCCAGGGCGATCATCGTGAAGCACGCCAGCGGAACCCAGTTCGGAATGTCGGTGATGCTGCCCTCCTTGCCTCCGGCGACGAACAGCGCTGCGGCGATGATGCCCATCACCTTCTGCGAGTCGTTCAGGCCGTGTCCGATGCTGAACAGCCCCGAGGAGAGGAGTTGCAGCCGCCGGAACCAGCACTCCGCCTTATGCGGCCGTACCCGTTTGCAGATGTGCATGATCAGGATCGTGATGATCGCCGCAATGAACATTCCGATAAATGGTGCGAGGAGGATGAAGGCCGCGATTTTCAGCACGACGGCCACATGTACGGCGCTGAAGCCTCCGTAGGCGATCGCTGCTCCGGCGAATCCGCCGATCAGGGTGTGCGACGACGACGACGGGATGCCTTTCCACCACGTGAAGAGGTTCCAGCCGATGGCCGCCAGCAGGCCCGACAGGATGACGGGCAGCGTAATGAACTCTTCGAGCACGGTTTTCGATACGGTATTGGCGATGCCGAACTCGCCGATGACGAATTTGGCGATGAAGAAAGCGACGAAGTTGAAGAACGCCGCCCACAGCACGGCTACGAGGGGCGTGAGCACCTTGGTGGACACGATCGTTGCGATGGAGTTCGCCGCATCGTGAAATCCGTTGATGTAGTCGAAGACGAGCGCCAGGACGACGATGACGATCAGCAGCAGTTCCATGCGTTAGGCGTATTTGACGACGATGGTCTTCAGCGTATCGGAAACCCGGTAAGCCTTGTCGGACGCATTTTCGAGGAACTGGATGATCTCGACTTGTTTGAGCAGTTCTATCGCGTCTTTCTCCTCGCGGAAAAGCAGCGTCACGTAATTCTCATACACGTCGTCGGCCAGGTTTTCCAGTTCGTGCAGTTTCCGGCATTCGGCCTTGACCACTGCCGGGTTGCGTTTGACCTTGTCCAGTTCCATCACCGCCACACGGACGCTTTCTGCGCTCTGCTGGATGAATCCGGCCATCTGGACGGCACTCGGATGCATGTACCGCGGACGGTAGAGGATCGTACGCTTGGCCGATCCGGTAATCATGTCGAGCACATCGTCCAACTGCGAGGCGAGCGTGTGAATGTCCTCGCGGTCGAACGGCGTGATGAACGTATTATTCAACTCGTCGAGGATCTGGTTGGTCAGGGTATCGCAGTGCTGTTCGAGCTTTTTGATTGCATTGTACAACTCCTGCCGGCGGTCGTGATCCTGGCACGAGGTAAAGGCTACCAGCAGGGCCGAAGCTTCCACGATGTCGGCCACCTGTCCGTTGAGCAGGGGCAGGAACTTACTTTCCCGGGGTAGGAAAAACTGAAAAAAACGGTCGATTCCCATAATTTTAGATTTGTTGTGTTAGCAGGGGCTTATTCCGCCTTCAGGGCGTCGAGCAGTTGATGCGCCACGTCGTTGGCCGGATCGAGTTCCAGAATTTTGTTGCAGTACCCGATTGTTGCCTCCTTGTCTGCGGCCTGCTTCCCGGCGTCGTATTTCACGTAGTAATAGTAGCTCAGGTAGCGGTAGGCCTCGACCAGTTCGCGGCTGTTTTTGGTTGCGTCTTCCTTGCCGGTGATGATCTCGACGACTTTTTCGTAATAGGGCTTGGCCAGTCCGGCTGTCGCCTCGGGATCGCGCAGCGAGTTCACGCGGGCCTGAAAAATAGGTCCGAGGTGGCTCTGCGGGATTCGTTCGCTGACCACGGCAAAGGCCTCGTCGGCCCGGTCGAGACAGCGTGCGAGCCGGACGGGAGCATCCACGCTCACCGTATCGCGCGTGAGGGCGGCCGCGGACTTGTAGTACGACTGTCCCATCGTGTAGTAATCGGTGGCCTGCGCCTGCTCGCCGAGGGCGTCGATGTATTTGCGGTAATAGTCCGCTGCAGCCTCCGGATATTTCCGGTTCAGGTTGTCGGCGATCTGGCGGATGGTTGCGGGAGCTGTTTCCGGAACCTCAAGCGCCTTGTTGTACTGGGCGACCGCTTCGTCGACCCGGTCGTTCTGCAACAGCAGGTCGCCGTAGGTCAGGTAATCGCGGGCGATGTATTCACCCGAACCCAGTGCGAAGAACTTCCCGGCAATGGCCAGTCCGGCTGCATAATCCTTTTTGGAGAGTTCGCTGTACATGCACAAACGGGTGAGCACGAAATTGTTCGGGTCGAGCGTCAGGCCCTGCTGCGTCAGCTTCGACGCCTGGTCATACTGCTCGGTGAAGAAGAGCGAAGCGGCGTAACACGTGATCACGTCGATATCCTGTTTGGCAGGGTCGTAGATCGTCGTGTAGAGTTGGATGGCTTCGTCATAGCGTCCCGCGCCGAAGCAGCTGCGGGCGAGGTATTTCTCGACCAGCGGATTATTCCCGGTCCGGCTTTCCAGTTCCCGGAGCCGTTCGATAGCGATATTGGGGTCGATCCGCATGTATATCTGCGAAATTTTGATGCCTACGGGGACATTGTCCGGTTCTTTCATCAGGGCCTGCTCGTATTCGCCGGCAGCAGCGCCGGGGTTGTTCGCGGCCATCAGCCGGTCGCCGCGCAGCAGGTTCGGCAGCGCCGATTTCCCACCGGCAGACTCGGCGGCATCCAGCGTTTCGTCGCCTTCGGCCGTCATGCCGTTGTCGTAATAGGCCTTTGCAATGGCCGTAAGCACTTCGGGGTCTTTCTTATTTTTCTTGGCTGCGACTGTCAGGATTTTGACCGCTGCGGCCTTGTTGTCTTTCAACAGGAGTTTGGCCAGTCCTACCTCGTTGAGCGGATAGGCCGGATCGAGGGCCAGTCCTTTGTCATAGCAGGTTTTAGCTTTGGCCCGGTCTCCCTGGATACAGGCGATTTCACCGAGGTAATAGTTTGTTTCGGCCAGATTGCCGTCGGTGCGGCTTTCCAGCATCTTACGGGCCCGGTCGAGTTCGCCGATGGCAAAATAGTCCTCACCTTTGTCCTGCGCCGAGACTCCGAGTGCGAGAAGCAGCGCCGTAAGCAGTAAATAGCATTTTTTCATGATTACAGTCATTCTGTTTTTTTGGATATTAGAAAGTCTCTTTGATCTCCACCGTCCGGATGGGACGTGTGGCCGGGACAAGACCCGATTTGAGGATGATGCGCTGTCCCCTGTCGCCGGCTACGAAATGGGTGAATCCGGCCGGAAGCGTCCCCCGCAGGTCGGTCAGGACGGCGTATACATCGCGCGTAAGCGGATAGTTCCGCAGGTAGAGATAGGCCGGGACGGGCAGGTAGCTGTTGTCGGCCGTGGCGGGTTGAAACCGGCTGACGGCCAATACCTTCACGGCCTGGTTGAACGACAGTTGCAGCGAGTCGTTGGGATTGCTGAGCCAGTTTACGCCCACGATGCCCAGGGCATCGGGATGTTTGGAGACATAGTCGATGACCGAGAGGTTGTTTTTCTGGGCGAACAGGTTGCCCTGCATGGCTTCGCCTGCACAGACCGAGTCGCGGATGAAGCGCGCCGTACTGGAATTGGGGTTGTCGAAGACGACCGTCAGCGGCCGGTCGGGCATCGACGGATCGAGTCCGCGCCAGCTTATCGACTGTCCCGTCATAACTTTCCGCAATGCAGGTATGCTGACCCGTGTGAGCGGATTTTCACGGCTGACGATCAGGGCGATGCCGTCGATGGCGATTCGCTGCGACCGGGGAACGAGCTCCCGGTTTTTGGCGTGGATCGACTCCTTTTCGGCGTCCGTCAGGTCGCGGGCGAGGATGGCCAGCCGCACGCTGTCGGTGAGCAGTAATTTCAAGGCCTGCGCCTCGTCCGTATAGATGGGGAGCACGGAGGCTTCGCGGTTCAGCGCCTCGAATACGTCGACCTCTTCCTGGGTGATATTCCCGAAACAGTCGTCGCTGACCATGACGGCGACGCCGCTGGTCGGCGTATCCGTCCGGGTGATCCGTTTGTTTTGACAACCGGAGCCGGTCACCGCGATAAAACACAAATAGTATAGGAGTATTATTGGTTTCATGGATTTGAACATTGAAAAATGGTGACCGGCCGGGGTTGTCTATTTATCGGCTTTATATCGTATCCAGCAGGAGTATCCGCGCATGATCCCGTAAATCAGGAAGATGATGCCCAGAATAATCCTCAGGGTGGCGTTTTCGTCCCGCATCGACGGGTCGTTGTAGGCGTTGTAACGCAGCAGCATCGGTGTGAATACCACCAGGTAGGCGATTCCCACATAGGCGAAGGTCATGAACAGGCTCCAGACCCCGCGAAACGAAACAGTTCCTTTTCCAAACATGGCCGACGGTTTAGTTGGAAATACGGAAGTCGATCGGTACGGTGTAATAGACGCGTACGACACGTCCGTTCTGCCGGCCGGGGCTCCATTTGGGCATGCCCTTCACAACGCGGATTGCCTCTTCGTCGAGCGAGCGGTCGATTCCGCGCAAAATCGTAATGTCGCCGACCGAACCGTCCGTGTTGACCACGAACTTCAGGATGACTTTACCCTGAATGCCGTTTTCGAGCGCTATCTGGGGATAGTGGATGCTCGAATGCAGGTAGGAGAGCAGCGCCTTGTCGCCTCCGGGGAACTGGGGCATCTGTTCCACACTCAGGTAGACTTCCGGTTCTTCTTCGGCCACGATGACCTTGTGTTCCTGGAGCTCGGCGATGTCCACGGCGTTGGGGTCGTCGGTAACGCCGTCCACCGTTGCAATGGAGATCTGTACTTTGCTTTCGGTCAGCTCTTCCTGCGACTTCATCTGGTCGTCTTCCTTCACGTCGTCGTCTTCGGTGATTACCGGAGGGGTGAATTTGATCGTAGCCTTCAGGACCGGGGGAGGGGCGACGGGTTCCGTCTCGCGGATAATGTTCTCCTCCTTGACCTGGTCCTCGATGTCCTTGATGTTGGCCAGTTCGACCGTCGTGTCGATGCTGCCCAGGTTCTTCCCGACCGACGACTTCACGGTCTCGATCAGCACGGGCAGGAGCGATACGACGACAACGAATGCCACCACGGCCACGATTCCGATCACGTATCTCCGCGACGAAGTGTTTCGCAGGTAGTAGGCTCCGTACTCCTTATTCATTCCCTCGAAGACCAGATCGATCCATTCGGGGGAGTTCAGTTTTACATCATTGTCCATAATAAAATGCTTCAATGGGGTGAGACAAGCGTTATTCCGGGAGTTGCCCGGTTGCCGCGTAACCGCCCTGTGTCAGGTAATTGTTGAGCAGGAAGCTGTCGCCGTCGGTCATCTCCACCAGTGCGTATTTGCCAATGCTGCAAATCTGCATTTCGTCCAGCACGTCGACCATGTTGCGGTAGGACGAATCGTCCGTGGGTTTGATGACCACGACCTGTCCGCCCGGATCGTTCTTGATCTCGGCCGATGCGGCTTTGAACTGTTCCTCGGTGATTTCGTGGGCGAGTTTCTTCTGCTTGAGCCTGACGATCTCGCGCACGGCGTCGGCGTTCCGTTCGAGCAGGATGGCCCGCAGGCCGTCCGGCGAATAGTTCGTTTCGTGGAGCGACGTGTAGTCGGCGTATTTGGCTTCGTCGATCTTGCCGAAGTAGTAGAAAACTTTGTCTTCCTTGCCCAGGATCAGCGTGATGGCCTTGGAATCCTTGACTTTGTTCTTCTCCTCTTCGGTGAGTATCTGATCTTCCTTGGTGGGCAGTACCAGCTCCATGATCTGGGGCCGCGACAGCGAGGTACAGAACATGAAGAAGGTCAGCAGCAACATGTTCATATCGACCATCGGCGTAAAGTCCACGCGCAGGTTGAGTTTCTTGGGTTTTCCCTTTTTGCCGTTGTCTCCGCCCGTATTAATTTCTGCCATAATTTATTCCGGTTTATAGATTAAAGTCCGTCGGGCATACCGCGCAACTGCGTTACCAGACTGAATCGGTTTTCTTTGATGTCCTGAAGCGTGGATGTCACGTTCCGGATCAGCGGATAGGGCGTAGTCTCGTCGGCCTTGACCGAGATGGTCAGCTCCTTGTTGATGCCGCGCGCCGTTTTCAGCCATACGGCCAGCTGGTTGTTGGTGCTGTCAGCCGGGATGCCGTCGAACTGCTTGATGAACTCCTTGCGTTCCGAGAGGTCGAGCTGAAGGAATTTCTTCATCGCTTTCATCGGGACGCTGGCGAAGGTCGTAGGTTCTGCGAAGTTCGCTTTTTCCTGTTCGGTAAATTCGACTTCGTAGATCTGGCCCATTTTCTCCAGTGCTTCTTTCTTGTCGGCCGGACGGTCCAGGTTCAGGAAAACATGTCCCTGGGGGTCGACCAGAATCGTCACGAAGTTGTAGTCGGGCACCTTGGTCTCGATCACCGAGGCGGGCGTGACGACCTGCACCGGTTCGAGCGGGATGAAATTGGCCGTCAGCATGAAGAACGTGAGCAACAGCACGGTGACATCGCTCATCGCCGTCATGTCGATGAAGGTGTCCTTCTTGCCTGTTTTTACTTTTGCCATAATTCGATTGTTTTATCCCGGGAGGTTTACCGATCCTTGAAAGTCTGTCCGATAGCGAAACCTACCTCGTCGACTGCATTGGTGATATTCTCGACACGTGAAGAGAAATAGTTGTAAACGATGATGGCCATGGCGCCGGTCGTGATACCCATGGCGGTATTCATCAGGGCCTCGGAGATACCGAGCGAAAGGGCGATCGAGTCGGGTGCTCCCTCATTGGCCATAGCGCCGAACGACCGGATCATACCGAGCACCGTACCCAACAGTCCGAACAGCGTACCCAGCGAGGAGATCGTGGCGATGACGCTCAGGTTCTGCTGCATGTAGGGCAGTTCGAGCGCTGTGGCGTCGGCTACCTCTTTTTCCACGATAGCTGCCTTCTCATCGCTCGAAAGGTCGTCGCGCTTCTCGACATCGCGGTAACGCACCAGTGCGGCTTTGAGGATGTTGGCTACCGAACCCTTCTGCTTGTCGCAAAGTTCCTCGGTCGCTTTCAGTTCGCCTTTCCGGAGCAGTTCTTTGGCCTCGGCTACGAATTTAACGACGTTACCCGTTCCACTGGCTTTGCGCAGGGCGACCATACGCTCTACACCCAGCGCCAGAACGGTCAGCAGCAGCGTGATCACGATCGGAATTACGAATCCGCCTTGGTAGAGGGTTCCGAAGATGTTGTTGTCGATCGGGTGGCCTTTGGCGTCGAAGTTGGCCGGATTGCCGCATACGAGGTAGAAGAAGAGGTGGGCGACGATCAGGCACACCACGATGACGAGGGCTGCGGAGATGCCCTTGCGGCCTTTCGGCTGGGTTGCAACAGTTGCTTTTTCAGTTTTTACAGTTTCCATGATTACAGTGATTTATTTAAATTTGGATTAGATTGTGAGTCAGATGGATACAATAGATAGAATTCCTGTATTTCGGGGTCCGGGCACAGGGGCGGCATCACAGTTCCGCGCACGGAATGTTACGACCGTGTCGTTACATCCGCATTTCGGAACAGCTGTCCGTCATACGTTGTTTCCCGATGATCCGGATGCCGGATGCGGGGAAACAGAATGCTCAAATACATTCGTACCTCAGTCTGCGATTCCTACGGGAAACGCAGCGGAATGAAAACAGGAAGTCGGCCGAATCCGGACGGATCGGCTGAAAATCAAATGTTGAGTCGGGAAAAAAGATGTAGCCTGTGGCCTGTGTATCTACAGTTGAGATCCGGATGGGAAGATAGGATCGCATCCGGAGATTTTCTCAGAACCGGGATTTCGGAATGAGTAAGGCATATTCCAGAAATGACCCGCGAAAAGGCCTCGTTGTGCCTGCATTCGGTAATGCGCAGGTGGTTTGCAGTGAATACCTTTGCACAGTCTTCCAGGTGGTGTAATCCCTGGTCGTGGGGTTGTTCGAGGGATACGACCGGAACCGCAATTTTTTCAGGTATGGGATCCGATGCTGAAGCAGACATCGCGGTAATGAATATCACCGCAATTGTCAACAGCCCGTAAATCCCGTTTTTTTTCATAATTCGCGCCCAAAGACTACATGAATCGGTACAAAAGTACATATTTTTCAGAAATATGATGGTCTAAGCGTGCTTTTTTGTGAAAAAAATCACAGCCGGCCATCCAACACCCGGATTATCAGGATTTTTTCGCGCTCAGTTTTCTGGTTTTTATTTTGGCGCGCAGCACTTCGACGACGGCCGGCAGGATCGAAACGCCGATGATCGCGACGATGAGCAGTTCGAGGTTGTGCTGTACGAACGGCAGGTCTCCGAAGAAATAGCCTGCATAGCAGAACAGCGCCACCCAGGTTGCACCGCCGACCAGGTTGAACAGCATGAAGCGGGTGTAGTGCATCCGGCCCATTCCGGCGACGAATGGCGCAAACGTGCGGACGATAGGCACGAACCGGGCGAGGATGATGGTCTTTCCGCCGTATTTTTCGTAGAACGCCTGGGTCTTGTCCATATAGCTTTGCTTGAAAATCCGGGATTTCGGATTGCTGAAGAGCCTGCGGCCGAAGAAATGGCCGATTGTATAGTTGCTGGAGTCCCCGGCCACGGCGGCAATAAAGAGGATCAGCACGAGGAGGTGTATCTCGATCGGCATGCCGGGCAGCGCCGAAATGGCTCCGGCGACGAAGAGCAGCGAGTCCCCGGGAAGAAAAGGTGTGACGACCAGTCCGGTTTCACAGAAGATGATGAGGAACAGAATGGCGTATGTCCACAGGTGATAGTCCTGAACGATACGAATGAGGTATTGATCGATATGCAGAATGAAATCCAGCAGAAATTCCATAAATATTGTAGTATGTTGAATGTGACGGAACAAAGAGCCCTTCGCCCGAAGCGGGGCGATGGGGTGGGATGCAAACGGCCGCAGGGCTTGGTGCGGCTAAATGCGCATGCGTTCCAGCACGTAGATGTAATAGCGGTAGGAATCCCTGAAATGGGCTGGCTTGCAGATGTGGATGGCAGCATAACTTCCGGGCAGAGGTCTGCCGGCAATGCTGCATGTTCCGACTGCCGCGAAGGGCGTTGCGGGGCGGAAATTCGGGGCAAAACGCGTCCGGAGGGAAAGGTGTGCCGTTGGGACATCGTTCCCGGCATATTCGGGAAGGACCCGGTTGACATAATCCGCAGCGTCGGAGGCTTCCGAACGGTCGATCACGGCGTTCGTGCTGCCGGCTGATGAAACGACCGGTCGGTCGCTGGCGGCGAATCCGGTCAGTAAAAAGAGTCCCAGCAGCAGGGGAAGCAGGCGTGATATTGTTCGGAATAACATAAACTGAGGCAAAGATAAGACTTTTTCCGAAAAATCGGCATGCCGGAGCTATTCCCTTTGTGGTGACCGGGTGAATTTGTGACTGATATGGCTGGTCCCGAAAGAGGGATTACGAAAAAACGATGCTCCAACCCGTTGAGTTGAAGCATCGTTATAGAAAAAGGGTGAGCTACTTACATCGCACCGCTACGACCACATACCCTTGCTCGATTCCTCGCCTGGGGGATTCTGTAGGAGCTGGTCGTATAAGACTCACCCGGGGACAAAAGTAGAAAAATTTTATCATCCCCGCAAACACATCGGGAATATTTTCTTCACCGGATTTGTATTTCCTTATTTGCCAGCCCGTTTCGCAGGGTAATTTAAGGGTATGTCGAAAATAAAATGTCCCGGACAAACGCCCGGGACATTTTGTCGTGCGGAATCACGCCTCTATTTCTGGGCCGGATGGAGGTACCAGTCCTTGTTGCTCTTGCCGTCCGATTCGACCCAACTGCGGAACTTGGGGTAGGAGTCGTCGATCGTGACGCCTTCCGTCGGAACCGGCATATCCCCCAGGAAGGACATGTTCAGGGCGAAGGGATATTGCTTGTCGTTCTTTGCTAGCACGTAATAGAGGTTGTCGCTTGGCCGCGAGCCGTCATGACCCGTACCGAAGAGGCTCATGTCGGCCTTGTCGGTGGGCATGTTTTTCACCAGGTGCACCTCTTTGCCGCGGGTCTTGTCGGAATCGACGAAGATGAACGGATTGAACGGCGGCGCTACCGAAGCCTCGGTTGCGTCGTTAAGTTCGAACGTCACGGTAATCTTTTTGTTCAGGACCGACCGGATGTTGTCGAACAGCAGGACAGTGGGGTATTTCTGGCCCGGTTCGAGCGATTGTCCCTGCATGTAGCCCGATGTGGCGGCGCCGTCGACCGTTACCTTGTGGACCGTCGCCGGGGTGAGGCCCGTCAACTGGATGCCGAATCCCGACGGAATCTGGCCGCCGTTGTGGTAGGGCGTGTACTCGGTCTCGATTTTGTAGACCGAGTTGTTCAGGATGTGCTTGTAGACCTTGCTGCTGTACTTGATCATCACGTCGTTCATGTCGTAGTCGCCGGCATAGGGCCACAGGTCTTCGAACATCAGGAAGCCGTCCGTTTTGACGTAGTTCTGGTTGTCGGCAGGACCCTTGCCGTCGTCGGGCAGTACGGGGATGTTGCCGTCGATGGCTCCGTCCTCCTCGACTTCGAGGTAGAAGGTCGCGTCGTTGTAGCGCAGGTCGATGTTGTCCTCGAAACCGATCGCCACGATCTTTTTGCTCCGGGGATCGAGCAGTGCAATGGTCCGTCGTTCGCCGTCGGTATTCAGATGGTCGGAGGAGAAGCGGGCAAACCGGCCCTTGTTCTGGATGGCAATGTCGCCGGTGTCAGCGTTGAATCCCATTCCTTCAAGCCACCAGCCGATCGAAACCCCGGCGGGGAACTCGTCGTTGAACTTTTCGCCGTCCCAGTATTTGAGCTGTACCCGGTCGCCGCCGGCCAATGCGCCGCGTGCGGTCGTGGCTCCGACCTTCTTCACGAACGGAGATGCGTCGGGGAAAGCCAATATCCGCTTGACATCGGAGACCTCCTGAGGCTCCTGACCTGTGGGGAAGGTGTAGTAACCTACGGTATTCCGCCACGCTGCCGTGCTGTTGATGAATACCAGGTATACCTTGGTCGGTTTGATGATCTGGAGGTTCGAGCTGAGTCCGTCGGCGAAAAATGCAGGGTAGCGGTCTTTCAGCTTGCTGGTATTGGTGGGCTTGACGAACACCTCGTTGATGTCGTACAGCGTGCTGGCCGAAGGCATCGTCCGCTCGGGTTCCAGGTAGTCGGGGGTTCCGTACTCGTCCCAGTCGCCCAGCGTGAGCCATCCGTCGGGATAGGTGTGTTTGTTGCCCGTGACGGCCCGCGTTTTCGCGCGGAGCTGCTTGATATAGGCATCCTGGCTGAACGTGATCCGGTTGTCGGCGATTTCCAGTTCGACCGGTGCGAGCGTACCCGGGTAATCCGAGTAGAGCCACACTTTCGAGAGGCTGGAGAGCGCCTGGATGTTGGCGGAGAATTTACCCGAACCGTCGGTGGTTCCGCGGTAGATGGGTTCGATGTCTTGTTTGATGCTTTCACCTTCCTCGTTCCCGGTGAGCGGGTTTTGGTCGAAAACTTCGAACAGCACAGGGTAGTCTTTATTGGGGAATCCGTAATCGACCGACAAGGCGACCTGCTGTTCGATCTTGAAATCGAAGTAGTCGTCGTTGCCCAGAGGGGGACGGGTCGAACCGGGCTCTTTTACGCAACCTGTTGCCAAAAGAGCACAAACCCCAAAAAACAAAAGGGAGGGCTGGTGTTTCATATTTTCAGAATGATGCAGTGATTATTACCCTGCAAATATATAGATAAAAAACTCAGAATCAAGAAAAAAACGGTTAGATGTGGAAAAAATATTTTTTCCGGAGCGGCGCGATCCGGCGTTCCACGTTTGGGTGTTCCCCGGCCGGACGATAAAATCGCATATTTTTTATTACCTTCGCAAAAAAAATAATTGTCGAATGCGTAAGAAAATTTTGCTCCGGAGCCTGTTGGCAGTGCTCGTCCTGGCAGCCGTCGCGGCCTTCGTTGCGCGGCAGCAATTCTATGGAAATGCAGTGGTTGAGGAGCATGACCTGTACGTGAGCAGCCGTGCGGACTATGCGCAGGTCGTGGATTCGCTACTGCCGCAGATTAGGCACCACCGGGCGTTCGATGTCTATGCCCGGCGAATCAATCTGAGTGAGACCTTCAAGCCCGGTCATTATGTCCTCAAGCACGGCATGAGCGTCATCAGCATCGCGCGCATGCTCAAACTGGGAATGCAGACGCCCGTGCGTGTGACGATCAATAATGTGCGCATCCCGGCGCAACTGGCGCAGAAGCTCGCGCGGCAGATCGACGCTGATTCCACGGCCATCATGCAGGCGCTGACCTCGGAAAAACTGGCCGAGGAGGTCGGGTTCGACAGCGTGACGCTCTTTTCGATGTTCATCCCCGACTCCTACGAATTGTATTGGACGGTGACGCCCGAGGAGTTCGTGAAGCGCATGAAGCGCGAATACGACCGTTTCTGGACCCCGGAGCGCGACGACAAACGCAAGCGCAGCGGACTGAGCCGGATGGAGGTGATGACCCTGGCGTCGATCGTCTACGAGGAGACCCGCAAGACCGACGAGATGCCCCGCGTGGCGGGCGTCTACATCAACCGCCTGAACAAGGGCATCCGATTGCAGGCCGACCCGACGGTGAAATATGCCATGCAGGATTTCGGGCTGCGCCGCATCCTTTACAGCCACCTGAAATACGATTCGCCCTATAATACGTATATGAATAAGGGCCTGCCGCCTTCGCCCATCTGCATGCCCGGGAAAAACGCCATCGACGCCGTGCTGGACTACGAAAAACACGATTATATCTTCTTCTGCGCCCGGCCTGAGTTTGATGGCTACCACAACTTCGCCAAAACCCTGAGCGAGCACAATAAGAACGCCCGGGCGTATAGTGCCGAACTTAATCGGCGCAAGATCAAATAATTTTTATATCTTTGTCCTCCCATGCTTGCGAAGATATACGAACAGAATCCCTCGGAGAAGGAGTTGCAGCGCGTCGTAGATGCCCTGGAGCGGGATGAAATCATCATTTATCCCACCGACAGCGTCTATGCTTTCGGCTGTTCGCTGCGTTCGCCGAAGGCCATCGAGCGGCTGCGCCGTATCAAAGGCAAAGGAAACGGGGAGTTTACCGTAGTTTTCGAGGATATTGCCCAGGTCGCGGAGTACTGCCGGGTGGACAATGCCGTCTTCAAAATTCTGAAACGCAACCTGCCCGGGCCGTTTACCTTCGTGCTGGCGGCTTCGGCGCGCATTCCGGACAAGGCCCTTGAACGGCGCCGCACGATCGGCGTCCGCATTCCGGCCAGCCCCATTGCGCGGGCTGTGGTCAGTGCGCTGGGATGCCCGATGATCACGACTTCGGTCAAGGACGACGACGAGGTGGTGGAGTATACGACCGATCCCGAACTGATTCACGAACGCTACGGCCACGAGGTGGCGCTGGTCATCGACGGAGGCATCGGCGACAATGTTCCCACGACGATCGTGGACCTGACGGGCGACGAACCGGAAATCCTGCGCGAAGGCAAGGGGGAGTTGCAATAGATTGATTAAATTACGATATAAGATGAAGAAGAACAATTTCTGGAACGATGCCGCAAGATACGGGGTTATTATGGCCTTGCTGGCGATCCTTTTCGACGTGCTGGGTTTCTATGTGCAGCACAGTCTGTTGTCGGTTTTGTCGCTTGTCCTGTTCGTGTTGCTGCTGGGCTATCTCACCAGGCGTCGCGTGGCGGAATATGGCACTCCCGAAAGTGGGTATAGCTACGGGCAGTGTCTGGGCTTTATCGTTTGCGTAATGCTTTGTGCCGGATTTATCGAAGGCGCTTTCATGGGTGTTGCCGTCAACTGGCTTTTCGCGGCCAAGTACGAAACTGCGCTCGCTCAGTCGGTCGCCATATTGGAAAATACGGGCTTCTATACGGCTGACCAGATCGAAATGATAATGAAATTAATGCGCTCGCCGCTGGTGCAGATCTTCAGCGGAATGTTTGGTTCGGTCATCAAGGGCGGCTTTTTCGGTCTGTTTATTGCGGCTTTCGCCAAACGTGATCCCGACGTTTTTTCGAACGGTACTAACGAATAAGAATGAATAAACTGGATATATCGGTCGTCGTACCGCTTTACAACGAGGCGGAGTCCCTGCCCGAGTTGGTGGCGTGGATCGACCGTGTGATGCGTGAAAACGGGTTTTCGTACGAGGTCATCCTGGTCGATGACGGTTCGTCGGACGCTTCGTGGGAGACGGTCGAACGGCTCAAGGCGCAGTATCCGGCAATCCGGGGCATCGGGTTTGCCCGCAACTACGGCAAATCGGCAGCCCTTTACTGCGGATTCGCGGCAGCGGAAGGCGAGGTGGTCGTCACGATGGACGCCGACCTGCAGGATTCGCCCGACGAAATCCCCGAACTGCGCCGCATGATCCTCGAAGAGGGCTACGACCTCGTTTCGGGGTGGAAAAAACGGCGCCACGACCCGATCGGCAAGCGCTGGCCCAGCAAGTTCTTCAACTGGACGGCCCGGACCGTGTCGGGCATCAAACTTCACGATTTCAACTGCGGACTGAAAGCTTACCGCCGCAAGGTAGTGAAGGGCATCGAGGTTTATGGCGAAATGCACCGCTTCATTCCGTTCCTGGCCAAACAGGCCGGGTTCAGCCGCATCGGCGAGAAGGTCGTGGAGCATCACGCCCGCAAGTACGGCAGTTCCAAATTCGGCCTCGAACGTACGGTGAAAGGGTATCTCGACCTGATCACGGTGTTGTTCATGACCCATTTCGGGCGTTCGCCGATGTACTTTTTCGGCAGCCTCGGGACGCTGATGTTCCTGCTCGGCGGCGGAACGACCGTGTGGATTATCGCCGAAAAACTCTGGAAACAATTCCATTGTCTGCCGCTGAGGCCCGTTGCGGACCAGCCGCTGTTTTATCTCGCGATTTTGGCCGTAATTCTCGGAGTTCAGTTGTTTTTGGCCGGGTTTTTGGGTGAACTGGTCAACAGAGGATCCTCCGAGCGGAACAAATATTTGATCGACAAAACTTTGTAAATGATGATACAACGAATCCAAACGCTTTATTTGCTTGTAATTTCGGCACTTATGGCCGTTACGCTCTTTGCAAGACTGGCTTGGTTTGCGGGGGATGCCGGGGAGTTCGGACTCTACGCTTTTGGGCTGAAAACCTCCGAAGGAGTAGTCGCACAGTCCTCCCTGTATATGGGTGTATTGCTGGCACTGGCCTGCGCATTGCCGCTGGTTACGATTTTCCTGTTCCGCCGCCGTTTGCTGCAACTCCGCCTTTGCGTGGTTGAAATGGTGCTGCTGCTGGGCTCCGTGATTCTGGAGGGGGTTTATTATTTCCTGAGCTGGCGGGTCTTTTCCGACCTGACGTTTCACACCCAGGGCTTCAGGCCTGCCATTGCGCTGCCGCTGGTTTGCCTGCTGTTTGCCTATCTGGCTGCCCGTGCGATTTTCCGCGACGAACTGCTGGTACGCGCTGCCGACAGAATACGCTGATTAAC
>JAEZTA010000031.1 GCA_023443765.1 Bacteroidota bacterium
AGGTTGATATGGTCGGTGATGACCATCAGGTCGCCCACGCGGAACGAGGTGTTGATGCCGCCCGAAGCGTTGGACACGAAGAGGTATTTGATACCGATCTGCTGCATCACGCGCACCGGGAAGGTCACCTGCTGCATCGTGTAACCCTCGTAAAAATGGAAGCGGCCCTGCATGGCGACGACCCTGCGACCCTCGATCAGGCCGAAGATCATGCGGCCCTTGTGGCCCTCGACGGTTGAAACGGGAAATCCGGGAACATCCTTATATTCGATGACGAATTTGGCATCGATCTTATCGGCGAAATCGCCCAGCCCGGTCCCGAGGATGATGCCCACTTCGGGGGCGAAATCTCCGGTCTCAGCCTTGACAAAAGCGGCGGTTTTCTTAATTTCCTCTAACATCTTCTTCTAGTTTTTGCAGAAAATCCGTTGCCGAATCCTCTATGAATGAAATATTTATCGGTAAATAGTATAGCTTACGGCGAATCTCCGCAGGGATTTTCGCCCGGTTGGTCATCTTGACGACATCCTTCTCCGTAGTAACAATTACCGCGCCCGGATGCTTTGCGAGCAGCGCCGTCAGCGCATTCATGTCGCGGACTTTGTAGACATGGTGGTCGTCGAGCGTCATCTCGGCTGCAACCTCGTAACGTTCGCGAAGCGATAGCAGAAAGGGTTTCGGGTTGCCGATGCCCGACAGGGCGATCACCTGCTGTCCCTGGGCCAGCGGTTCGCCCGAAGCCTCCTCCGGATAGAGCGGCTGGGGCATAAAACTCTCGAAACGGGTGAAATAGACCCGCTGGTAGGCCACCTGGATCAGCACCTTGCGCAGGATGCGGCGGTCGATCGGGGCCATGCGCTCGGGGCACTTCGTAACCACGAAATAGTGAGCGCGGTGCAACTCTTCGGGCAGGTCGCGCAGCGTACCCACGGGCAGCATCCTGTCGTGCTGGATGGGGCGCGTGGCGTCGATCATCACGATGTTGATCTTCGGCTCGACATAGCGGTGCTGGAAGCCGTCGTCCATGATGATCAGGTCGACCTCGGGGTGCTCGGCACGGATGCGGCGGATGCCTTCGGAACGTTTCTCACACACGGCGACCACCGTATCGGGGAACTTGAGTTTGATTTGCAGCGGTTCGTCACCCGAATCGCGGTAGTGCGAATCGCATTTGACCTCCAGATAGCCTTTCGTACGGCGGCCGTAACCGCGCGACAGCAGCGCCACATTGTGCATCTGGGCCATGTAGGCGATCACCATTTCGGCCATCGGGGTCTTGCCCGTACCGCCGACGGTGATGTTGCCGATGCAGATGATCGGGATGTCGAACTTCTCGCTCTTGAGGATGCCCCAGTCGAAGAGGCGGTGACGGAATGTCACCCCCGCTTTATAGAGGAAGGCCGCAGGTGCGAGCAGGTATTTGAACATCTTTCAGTCGGTTTGAACAGATAACTTTCAAAGGTAACAATTATTCCCGGGACCTCCAAACCAAAATCCGCAAATCTGGCTACAATGCTGCAAATCGCATACTAAACACAATAGAGTGAGCGTTTTTTATAGCGGTTCAGGCAAACAGGCCACAAAAAAAAATTTGGGATTGCGCCCAACTTACATTATCTTTGTTCTCATCTATGAATTACCTGAAAATAGCGATATGCGCCCTGCTGCTTGCGGCGGCAGGCGCCTGTAACCGGGCCCAGGGGCCTGAGGTGGAAGTGGAGGAGGCAGAGGAGCCCCACAACATGCTTTACGGCATCAATGCCGACGATTACCGGACCGAGGCCGGGGAGGTCGGAAGCGGCGAAACGCTGGGGAAGATTCTCAACGGATTCGGCGTGTCGGCCGTTGCTATCGACCGGCTGGACAAGGCTTCGAAAGAGATTTTCCCGCTGCGTAACATCCGCGCAGGACATAAGTACACGGCTTTCATCCACGAGGATTCGCTCTACGCACCGCATCTCGACTACCTGGCTTACGAAATATCGGTCACCGATTATGTAGTCTTCGGATTTCACGACGACTCGGTATCGGTGCGTAAGGACGCCAAATCCTACACGCTCCGACGTACGAAGAAGAGCGCCGTGATCAACTCCTCGCTCTGGGGCGCCATCATGGAACAGAACCTCCCCTACGCGCTGGCTGCCGACCTGGAGGACATTTACCAGTGGACGGTCGACTTCTTCGGCATTCAGAAGGGCGACAGTTTCACGGTGATCTACGACGAGCGGTTTATCGACGACACGGTGTCGGTGGGCATCGGCCGCGTCTGGGGCGCGAAGTTCTCGCAGGGCGGGAAGGAGTATTATGCCATTCCGTTCCGGCAGGGCGGGAAAATCCAGTACTGGGAATCCGACGGCGCGAGCCTCCGCAAGCAGATGCTCAAGGCGCCGCTGAAATATTCGCGCATCAGCTCGAAATTCACCTATGCCCGCAAACACCCGATCTACAAGGTTTACCGCCCGCACACGGGCGTCGACTACGCCGCGCCGAAGGGTACGCCCGTACACGCCGTGGCCGATGGCACGGTGATCTTCAAAGGCTGGGGCGGCGGAGGCGGCAACACGCTCAAAATCAAGCATCCGGGCAGCCTTCAAACAGGTTATATGCACCTGAGCGGTTATGCCAAGGGCATTTCGAAGGGTTCGCGCGTGTCGCAGGGCCAGTTGATCGGCTACGTCGGTTCGACGGGAGCCTCGACAGGTCCCCACCTCGACTACCGCGTCTGGAAAAACGGCACGCCGATCGACCCGCTGAAGATTCCGTCGGAACCCGCAGAGCCGATCTCGAAAGAGAACCGCGCATTGTTCGAGTTCGTCCGCGACCGCATCTCGGCCGAACTGAACGGTGAGGTAAAGCCCGAGGAACAAATCACGCAGCTCGATTCGCTTGTACTGCCCGCGGCAGTTGTACAAACACCCGCAAAACAATAGACCGATGGAACGCACGGGAGTCATTATCGTAGCAGGGGGCAGCGGACGCCGCGCAGGCGGCGCACGGCCCAAGCAATTCCGGTTTCTGGGCGGCATGCCCGTACTGGCGCGCACGATCAACAATTTCGCCGCGGCGTTGCCCGGAGCGGAGATCGTGGTGGTGCTTCCCGAACAGCATATCGACTTCTGGAAAAACCTCGCCGCGCGTTTCGACGTGGCGAAGCACGAAGTCGCGGCAGGAGGCGCCGAGCGGTTCGACTCGGTGAAGAACGGGTTGGCGGCGCTCGCCTCCGACCCCGAACTGATCGCCGTGCAAGATGGGGTACGCCCGCTGGGAACCGCCGCGATGATTCGCCGCGTAGCGGAAGCCGCCGCAAGGCACGGAGCCGCGATTCCGGTCGTGGAGCCGGTGGACTCGTTCCGCGAAACGGACGGAGAGCCGGATGCCGCAGGGAATGCCCCGTCGCACATCGTCGACCGGCGCCGACTGCGCATTGTGCAGACTCCGCAGATCTTCCGGGCTGACATCCTGCTCCGGGCCTATGGGGCTGAATACCGGACAGAGTTCACCGACGACGCGTCGGTAGTCGAGGCTGCCGGGCACGAGGTTTACCTTGCAGAGGGTGAGCGCGAAAACCTCAAACTCACGACCCCCGCAGATTTCACCGTCGCCGAGGCGTTGATCGCCGCGCGCGAAGAATCTGAAGACGAAGTAGATACGAACAATGCAGAGCACGTATAAATATCGTTTCGACCACAACACGATCTACTGGACGCTGGTTTACATCATCGTCTTCGTGCTGCTGGGTTGGCTGCTCTACCACCTCTACGAAGGGGGTTACCTTTCAGCGTGGTTCACCTCGTTCATCGTGGCGCTGGTGGCCCTGATGTCGCTGTCGATCCCCCGCAAGATCGTCGTGACGGACGAGAAGGTCGAAGTGCGCTGTCTGCTGGACATCACCGCAATACGCCGGGACGAGATCGCCTCGGTGCGCCGCGTGGACCCGCAGCACATGAAATGGTTCCTCCCGATCTTCGGCGGATGCGGGTTCTTCGGCTACTACGGCCACTTCATCGACCTGCGGAGGCTCGACCGCGTGAGGCTCTACGCCTCGGAATGGCGGAATTTCGTCGAGATCACGGACATCTACGAAGACCGTCTCTACGTCTCGTGCCCGGACGCCGACCGCCTGGTGGCCGAGCTCACCCCGCCGGGCGGCAACCGTCCCGACGAAGACGACGAGGATACCTGAAAAGGCGGCAGCGAATTTGCATAGCATTTATTCACCTTATAAAAAACAGCAAAAGATGAAAAAGTATCGTTGTGTAGTCTGCGAGTGGATTTACGACCCCGCAGTCGGCGACCCCGACGGAGGTATCGCCCCCGGAACACCCTTCGAAGAGATTCCCGACGACTGGGGCTGCCCGGTTTGTGGAGTTGACAAGAGCAATTTCGAAGAGGTCGAGGAGTAAACGAAATCGGGAACGTTTGATCAAACGTTCCCGATTTTCCTTTCAACTGATCATCCGCCCTGTGAAAGCCGGAACCACAAATAAATTATTACGGCAACAGGGCTTATAAAGGCATTCGCCAGGAGCCATTTCCAAAGCGACGAACGACAAAGCGCCGCCACTCCCGCAGCTGCCATGCTAAAAAAGAACAGGAACGGAACAAACCGGCCGAGACATGCGTCCGACCAGTTGTCCGATACCAATTTCCAGCCGATGAGCAGCACGGCATCCAGTAACAACACCTGTACCGGATACTGCCGCCATAGCTTGCGCAGAAAAAGCAAAAACGACAATATCCGGTTTTCCACTCCTAATTAACGTTGGGCAGGAACGAATAATCCTTCGAATAACCGAGCATCTGCTCCACGTAGTTGGCCGGGTAGGAAAGTTTCACGTCGACGATCTTACCGTCCTTTTCAACCAATTCGTATTCGGGATTCACAAAGCCGCCGTAAGGCTCGATGTTGAGCGCATAGTAGCGGTCGCGAACCTCTTTGTGCAACACGGGGTCGACCGCCACGGCATATTGCTCGACCAGTTTGTGGCCGGCTTCGTAGTCGCCCTCGGATTTGATGCGCTGCACCTCGCGGAGCATCTCGCCGAAGAGTTCGCGGAGCTTGTCGAAATCGTTGACCACGGCATAGGTCTTGCCGTTCTCCTTCACCAGCTCGATCACATTGTCGGCCTTGCCGCGCTCGTAGCACCACTCGCAGATCAGCTTGCGGTTGCGCATGTGCGACTCCTCGACGTTCTTGCCCGGCTCGATACGCGCCAGCTGGGTCATCATGCCGTTCAGGATATACTTGGCATAGCCCGCTTTGGCAACGTCGAGCGAGGGGATCAGCCCCAGTTCGACCAGCTTGGGATCGCCCAGGTAGTAGAGGCCGAACAGGTCGGCGCGGGCCTCTTCGAGCGTCGAGCCGTAGCTCTTCAGTTCGCCGCCCTTGACGCCCGGGGCCAGCTGGCCCGAACCGTGGCCGAGGCACTCGTGGAGGTCGGTGTGCAGGTCGTCGGCCAGTTTGCCGTATTTGTCCATCCGCTCGCGGTCCTCGGCGCGGAGCACGAACTCCTCGTTGAAACCGTTGCCGTGGGCGGCCATATCATAAGCATAGGTGATATTGTCGATCGTGACTGACTTCGAACCGTACTCCTTGCGAATCCAGTCGGCATTGGGCAGGTTGATGCCGATGGGCGTCGCGGGGAAGCAGTCGCCGCCCAGCATCGCCACGGTGATGACCTTGGCTGAAACGCCTTTGACGACCGGTTTCCGGTAAGCCTCGGCCACGGGCGAGTGGTCCTCGAACCACTGGGCGTTCTCGGAGATGATCTCTGTACGGTGGCAGGCCTCGGTGTCCATGAAGTTGACGTTGGCTTCCCACGATGCCTTGCGGCCCAGCGGATCGCCGTAGTCCTCGATGAAGCCGTTGACGAAATCGACGTTCGAAACGGTATCCTTCACCCAGCCGATGTTGTAGCGGT
Organism: Bacteroidota bacterium; assembly: GCA_023443765.1. Lineage (GTDB taxonomy): Bacteria > Bacteroidota > Bacteroidia > Bacteroidales > Rikenellaceae > Alistipes. Next base: position 5,922 of record JAEZTA010000031.1, read on the forward strand.
CGAACTCCTTGAGGTCGCCGCTCTTATAGTAGCTGATGAGCGCCCCGATGTTGGTTTTCTGAGGTTCAGCGGCGACAGACTGGGCCTTTTCGAGCCAGTAAACGACCTTTTCGATGGCCGGCGAATACATGCCGCCCACCTTCCAGACCCGTTCGTGGATGCCCGTATCGTCCTTCACCAACTGCGAGTTGAGCCCATAGGAAACCGGCTCGGGATTGCCCGCATCGGCAGCGGCGATGCCGGCGTAGAACGCTTCGGCCTCGGCCTGGCTGACGTTGTGGTAGTAGTTGCTCGACGAGGTGAGCAGCAGGTCGTCGCCGGCCTTCTGGTTGAGCCGCGTCTTATAAAGCGCAGGGTCGAAAATCGCCCGGCAGACATCGCCGCGCAGGGGATTGAGTTCGCCGAACTTCTCCTCGGGGATGGTCTCGATCACATCCAGCAGGTAGCCTTCGGTAAATTCGGGGACGAACTTGTCGTTCGAATAGTGGTGGTGGATGCCGTTGGCGAACCAGACCTTCTTAAGGTACTTCTCCAGCGCCAGCCACTCGGCCGAGGTACGGTCGCCCTGATAGTTTTCGTAAACGGTTTCGAGCGTGCGGCGCACGGGAAGGTTCACCGGGCAATTCTGGTCGAACAGGATGTCGCGGCCGCATTTGGCAGCCTCGGAGAGGTAATAGATCAGTTCCTTCTCTTCGAGCGGAAGCTCGTCGAAGCCGGGGACTTCGTAACGGATGACCTTGATGTCGTCGAAACGGTCGACGATCCACGGCGCCTCGCCTTTAGGGCCGTCGCACGAGGTCAATGCGGGAATAATGAATGTCATGGATGCAAGGGTAAAAAGCCTTTTCATAATGGTATTACAGCATTGGTTTTTATCAAAAATTGTGCGGGATTTTACAGCTCCCGGATCCAGATATTGCGGAAGCTGATCGGGGCGCTCGGGTCGCCGTGCGACTGGAGGCGAATCGGGCCTGCGCCGTGGGCGACAACCTTCGGGAAGCCGATGTATTCGGTAGTTCCGAGGATCGTCGTGTTGTTCTGGAGCACGACGCCGTTCTGGATAACCGTCACGTGGGGCGGGACGCGGTAGGTTCCGTCCTTCTTGAAAACAGGTGCGGTATAGATAATGTCGAACACGTTCCACTCGCCCGGTTTGCGCATGGCATTGGCCAAGGGAGGCGTCTGCTTGTAGACGCTGCCGGTCTGCCCGTTGACATAGGTTTCGTTGTCGTAGCAGTCCAGAATCTGGATTTCATACTTATCCTGCAGGAAAACGCCGCTGTTTCCGCGGGCCTGGCTCGTTCCGGTTATGCCTTCGGGCACACACCACTCCAGGTGCAGCTGGAAACTTTCGAACTCCTGTTTGGTGAGGATGTCGCCCTTTTTCTTATCGACCGTAAAAACGCCGTCGTGGACGATCCATTCGGCCGGACCGTCGGCCTTTGCGCTCTTCCAGGCCGAAAGGTCCCTGCCGTCGAACAAAACAACGGCGTCGGAAGGGGCGCTGTTGGTCCGAATATCGCCCGGGGTAACGACCTGGGGCTGCGGCGTCCAGTATTCGGACATGCGGGGACGCATGGGTTCCGGTTCGGGGTATTGGGTTTGTGCCGTTGCAGCGACACCGGCCGCGCAGGCACAGAGGGCCGCAGCGGTTTTCAGGGAGAAAGACCTCTTCATATTCAGTTTTTTAGTCGGTTTAGGAATTTATACTGCATACAAAGATAGTATAAACCATCCGGAATAGCTTTCAGTCCTTTTATAATTTTTCATTTTTCATTTTCCATTCTTAATTATCTTTTCTACCTTTGCCCCGCAACTCGTTTCAAATAAAGAGATGAAAGTATTTACAAGCGTCAAGGAACTTCGCGCCGAACTGGACCGGGCGGACCAGTCGGGAATCGGCTTCGTACCCACGATGGGCGCCCTGCATGCAGGACACCGTTCGCTCGTGGAGCGTGCCCGCAGGGAGAATGCCACGGTCGTCGTGAGCGTCTTCGTAAACCCGACGCAATTCAACGACAAGAACGACCTGAGGCACTACCCCCGTACTCCGGAGGCAGATGCGCGCCTCTTGGAAGAGGCCGGTGCGGATTTCGTACTGATGCCCGCGGTCGGGGAGATATATCCCGAGGAGGACACCCGGATTTTCGACTTCGGGCAGGTCGACAAGGTGATGGAGGGCGCCACGCGCCCCGGGCACTTCAACGGCGTGGCGCAGGTCGTCAGCCGCCTGTTCGACATCGTGCGCCCGGCGCGCGCCTACTTCGGGGAGAAGGATTTCCAGCAGATCGCCATTATCAAGGCGATGGTGGCCCAGCTGAAACTGCCGGTGGAGATCGTCGAATGCGCGATCGTCCGCGGGGAGGACGGACTGGCGCTCTCGTCGCGCAACACGCTGCTCGACACAGAGCATCGTGCAGCAGCACCTCACATTTACGCCGTACTGCACGAGGCTGCGGAGAAATCGCAGGAGTTGGCGCCCGCCGAACTGAAGGCATGGGTGACGGCCGAAGTGGAGCGCAACCCGCTGCTCAAGGTCATCTACTACCAGTCGGTCGACGCGCTGACGATGCAGGAAGTCGCCGCATGGAGCGATTCGCCCCGCATTCAGGGCTGCATCGCGGTACAGGCCGGGAACATTCGTTTAATCGACAACATCCGAATCCGATAATGAAATTCCAGATTGAAGTCATCAAATCGAAGATTCACCGCGTAACGGTCACGCAGGCTGACCTGAATTACGTGGGGAGCATCACCATCGACGAGGCGCTCATGGAAGCCGCCAACATGATCGAAGGCGAGAAGGTCCAGATTATGGACATCGACAACGGAGAGCGTTTCGAGACCTACATCATCAAGGGCGAGCGCGGCAGCGGCTGCATCTGCCTCAACGGCGCCGCAGCGCGCAAGGTGCAGGTGGGCGACGTGATCATCATCGCATCCTATGCGCTGATGGATTTCGAGGACGCCAAGCAGTTCCGTCCGTGGGTCATTTTCCCCGACACGGCGACCAACCAACTGGTGAAATAACAGCCGCCGGTACGGCCGCAGGCCGAACAGACACAAAATCTCCCCGAAAAGGGAGATTTTTTCGTATAAACCGTTATCTTTGCAGGAGATAACTGCTGCAAAGACAGGCGACCCGGCGCATTTCCCCGGCCGGCGGCCTGTGTTGCCTTTGCAGGGTCAAGCACTCTTCGATGGACATAACCCTCTCCATAGCCGCATTCCTGCTCTCGATACTGGGCATTATCGGGTGCATCGTACCCGCCCTGCCGGGCGTGGTGCTGAGCTACGCAGGACTTCTGTGCGCCTGGTTCACCTCCTACTCTCACATGTCGACCGGAGCGCTCTGGATGTGGCTCGTGGTGACTGTCGCCGTGAGCGTGGCGGACTATTTCCTGCCGGCCTGGATGACGCGCCGCTTCGGGGGATCGCGCTCGGGGGCCATCGGCGCCACGGTGGGCGTCTTCGCCGGGTTCTTCCTCTTTCCGCCCATAGGCATCATCCTCGGCCCGTTCCTCGGCGCCGTACTGGGTGAACTCCTGAACGACCGCGGCGACGTTCCGAAAGCCTTCCTGGTGGGGTTCGGGTCGTTTCTCGCCTTCATCGTCGGCACGGGAATCAAGCTGGCCGCCTCGGTGGGCATGCTGATCCACGTCGCAACCGACACCTACCCCGCACTCCGGGACTGGTTTACAACAACATTCTAAAACATATCGCGTATGAAAAGGTTTCTACTACTAACGGCGGTCATCCTCGCGATGCTCGCTTCGTCTTGCAGTAAATACAAGTACGAAACGGTCGCAGGCGATCCGTTGAAAACCCGGATTTACACGCTCCCGAACGGCCTGAAGGTCTACATGAGCGTCATGAAGGAGCAGCCCCGCATCCAGACGGCCATCGCCGTAAAGGTCGGCGGCAAGAACGACCCCGCCGAGACGACGGGCCTCGCCCACTACTTCGAGCACCTGATGTTCAAGGGAACCGAACAGTTCGGAACAGCCGACTACGCCGCGGAGAAACCGATGCTCGACGAAATCGAATCGTTGTTCGAGGTCTACCGCAAGACCTCCGACGAAGCCGAACGTGCGGCGATTTACCACCGCATCGACTCGGTCAGCTACGAGGCTTCGAAGATCGCCATCCCGAACGAGTACGACAAACTGATGGCCGCCATCGGCGCCAACGGAACCAATGCCTTCACGTCGCAGGACATGACCGTTTACGTCGAGGACATCCCCTCGAACCAGATCGACAACTGGGCGAAAATCCAGGCCGACCGGTTCCTTCACCCGGTGATTCGCGGTTTCCACACCGAGCTGGAGACCATCTACGAGGAGAAGAACATGTCGCTGACGCAGGACAGCCGCAAGCTGTGGGAGGAGATGGACGCCGCGCTGTTCCCCAACCACCCCTACGGCACGCAGACCGTGCTGGGAACGCAGGAGAGCCTGAAAAACCCGTCGATCACCAACGTCAAAAATTACCACAAGACCTACTACGTGCCCAACAACATGGCCGTCTGCGTCTCGGGTGATTTCAACCCCGACGAGATGATCGCAACGATCGACAAATATTTCGGCGGCATACAGCCCAATCCCGAACTGCCGAAGCTGGAGTTCGAGCCCGAGCAGCCGATCACCGCACCCGTAGTCAGGGAGGTATTCGGCCCCGAAGCCGCACGCGTCATGATGGGCTGGCGTCTTCCCGCCGCAACGGACCCGTCGAACGACGTGGCGGCAATCGTAGGTTCGATCCTCTACAACGGGCAGGCCGGACTGGTGGACCTCGACCTGAACCAGCAGCAGAAAGTCCTCGGCGCATATGCCTACGCATCGTCGCAGCCCGACTACGGAACGTTCCTCATGGCAGGCAACCCGAAAAGCGGGCAGTCGCTCGACGAGGTGCGCGACCTGCTGCTGGCAGAAGCGGCGAAGATTCGCGCCGGGGAGTTCGACGAAGGGCTGATCGAAGCTTCGGTCAACAACTACAAAATGGAGTTGATGAAGCAGTACGACGATTACAGCGAACGGGCACTGATCTACGTCTACTCGTTCATCAACGGAGCGAAGTGGGCGGACGAGATCAGGCAGCTGGACCGTCTGGCGAAGATCACCAAGCAGGATGTCGTGGACTGGGCCAACAAGTACCTCGGTCCCGAGAGCTACGCCATCGTCTACAAGCGTGAGGGCAAGGACCCCAACGAGCAGAAGATCGCAGCCCCGAAGATCACGCCCATCGCCACCAACCGCGATGCGCAGAGCGCCTTCCTGACCGAAATCCAGAACTCTGAGGTACAGCCCATCGAACCGGTGTTCGTGGATTACTCGAAAGACATGGCGCAGTTCGAAGCCCGCAAAGGCATCGACGTGCTCTACAAGAAGAACGAGAGCAACGACATCTTCTCGCTGACCTACGTATTTAACACCGGCACGGAGAACGATCCGGCGCTCAACCTGGCGTTCGACTACCTGGGTTACCTCGGCTCCGATTCGCTGACGGCCGAGCAGATCGCGTCCAAAATGTACGACATCGCCTGCTCGTTCTCGATGCGCGCCGGGTCGAACCAGTGCTCGATCTCGATCACGGGCCTCAGCGAGAACATGGCCCAGGCCATGGAGATCGTCGGGGACCTGCTGGCCAACGCCAAGCCCGACGAAGCGATCCTGGCCAACCTCAAGGCCGACATGGTGAAAAGCCGTGCGGATGCCAAGCTCAACCAGAGCCGCTGCTTCCGCGCCTTGCAGCAGTACATGTTCTTCGGTCCGGATTTCATCCGCCGCACGACGCTCCCGAACCCCAATCTCGAAGCGACAGCCTCGGAAGCCCTGCTGGCAAAGATTCAGGACCTGCTGGGCAAACAGCACGAGGTATTGTACTACGGTCCGCAGTCGGAAAAGGAAGTGGCCGAGGCTTTGGCCGCACACCACAAAACGCCCGCGGAGCTCCAACCCCTCGAAAAGAAGCACGTGCAGTTGCTCCCGACGGACGAGAGCCAGGTGCTGATGGCCCAGTACGACGCCAAGCAGCTCTACTACATGCAGTTCTCGAACCTCGGTAAGCAGTTCGACGTTACGGCCGATCCCGAAATCACGCTTTACAACGAGTACTTCGGCGGCGGCATGAACTCCATCGTGTTCCAGGAGATGCGCGAAGCCCGCGGACTCGCCTACTCGGCATCGGCGCGCATCATGCAGCCGGGCTATGCCGACAGAAATTACGGTTACATGGCTTTCATCGCCACGCAGAACGACAAAATGCGGACGGCGATCGAGGCATTCGACGAGATCATCAACAACATGCCCGAATCGGAAGCCGCGTTCAACATCGCCAAGGACGGGTTGATCTCCCGCCTGCGCACCGACCGTACGGTGAAGGACCAGGTGCTGTGGAGCTACATCGACCAGCGCGACATGGGCCTCGGGGAGGATCGCAACAAACAGATTTTCGAGAAGGTGCAGGCGATGACGCTCGCCGACGTAAAAACAGCGCAGGAGAAGTGGGTCAAGGACCGCAAATATGTTTACGGCATCCTGGGCGATATTCAGGACCTCGACCTCAACTACCTCAAGACGCTCGGCCCGATCCGGACCGTTTCGCAGGAGGAAATTTTCGGGTATTAATCCCCCGCTACGACACGAAAAGAACAGCTTCGGCCAAAAGGCCGGGGCTGTTCTTTTTTCACCCGGCAGGCGGGCCGCGCGCAGGCATTCGCTTAACCGTCAGGCATGTTCGAAAAACGCCCCTCAGCGGCATCAGTCCGCGAATATGTTCTTTTAATCAATGAAAATTTATTTTTCGGGAAAGAGGATACAAACAACAAAATAATCACTACATTTGACGCATTATGGGCGTTTTTAACCCAAAGCAAACTACACGAATTCGTCATTTTAGCCTCTTTGTCCATCATGGAAGAATGCCTTTCTCCCAACGACATCCTCACCCGTCTTGCGTTCGACGGGCAATCGGACACCATTCTCGACTCCTTACCCGTAGGCGTGGAAATCTATGCCCCGGACGGTAAGCTGCTCTATATGAGTGCGACCGACGCACGCATCTTCGGGACCGACCGCAATGCGGTCATGGCTGCCGGGATCAACCTCTTCGACAACCCGAACATTCCCGAAGAGGTCAAGTACGCACTCAGGAATAAAGTCGAGATACACAAACGTATCCCATACGATTTCAGCCTTGCCGCCCGGCAGGGATACCTGGCGACCGACAACAGGAGCGTCATTCAGGTCGAATGCAACGGGCGTCCCATCTTCAAAGCCGACGGGACGATCGAAGGGTATGTCTTCATCATCGAGGATGTCACCGAAGCCGCCCGCAAGGAGGAAGAACTCCACCAAAGCAAGCTCAAAACCGAGTTGGCGATCCGCGATTCAAACATCATGCTCTGGGAGTTCGACGTGGCGCAGCAAGTCTTCTACAGCGACAACGAGCCGCTGAACGCCTACGACCGGTCGAAGGCCATCTCCATCCAGCTTTACACGGAGACCATACATCCTGAAGACCGGAAGGAACTCGACGGCGTGATGGATAAACTGATCGAAGGAGCCGATTTCAACTTCTCGATCGACGTGCGTATCCTGCTGCCGGACAACCCCGAATGGCAATACTGCACCATCAGCGGATCGCCTTTCGAACGCGACCGGGAAGGGCGTGTCACACGGTTCGTCGGACCGCGCAAGAACAACACCGAACTTCAGAAACGCCAACTCCTTCAGGACAAGATACTCAACAGCATTCCGCTGCCGATCCACATCAAGGACATCAACTCGCGTTATGTCTTCTGCAACGACGAGAGCAAGCGGATGTTCGGAACCAGCGTCGAGAAATCGACTTACGACGTGATGGACGCCGAGCAGGTCGCGCGCATCGAAAAGACCGACAAGGAGATTTTCGCTACGGGAACGCCCTACCTGGGACTGGAACGCATCTCGCTCAAGGACGGGCGCAGCTACGACACGATCGTCCGCAAAAGCATCTTCCACGATGCGGGCCGCGACCTGCTGCTCAACATCCGCTGGGACCAGAGCTTGCAAAACGAACTCGAACGACGCGCCAAGACGCTGACGCTCACGCTCGAAGTGATGGATGCCTACACGTGGTTCTACGAGCCCGGGGAGAAGGCCCTGAGTTTCGGCGAAGGATTCGACCGCCCCGGCCGCGATCGTTCGACGCTCAACTCGCTCGACAAATTCCTGGAAGTGATCCACCCCGAAGACCGGCAGCGGTTCGCCGGCGCCATCGACGAGGTCGTCATGCAGGAGAATGCGCAGTGGGACACCGAAGTGCGTATTGATTTCTATGGTTCGGGCAAATACGAATGGTGGCAGGCCCGGGGATTGCTCGAAACAACCCTGCGCGACGAAATACCTTATAAATATATGTACGGCATGTCGATCAACATCGACAAGATGAAGCAAACTGAGCTCATGCTGCGCCGCAACAAAGAGGAACTCGACAACCTCATCCGGCAGAACGAACTGGTGCTCAACAACACCAACTCGGGCCTCGCCTACATCACGACGGACTACATCGTACAGTGGGAGAATATCTCGGTATGCTCGAAAAGCCTCACATACGAAGCCTACAAGAAGGGAGAACCCTGCTACAAAAGTGCGCACGGCCGGACTTCGCCGTGCGAAGACTGCGTCATGCAGCGGGCTGTCGCGTCGGGACAACTGGAACAGATCAAGTTCAAGCTCGACGAGACGCATACGGTCGAAATCTTTGCAACGCCCGTCATCAACAACGGGAAGACCGATGGCATCGTCATCCGCCTGGACGACGTATCGGAGCGCGAACGGATGATCGAGGAGTTGCAGCAGGCCAAAGCACAGGCCGAGCAGTCCGACAAACTCAAATCGGCATTCCTGGCCAACATGAGCCACGAAATCCGCACGCCGCTGAACGCCATCGTCGGATTCTCGGAGTTGCTGCTCAGCGACCCCGATTCGGAGGACAAGGACGAATACATCCGCATTATCAACAACAACAACGAGCTGCTGCTCAAGTTGATAAACGACATTCTCGACCTCTCGAAGATCGAGGCCGGGTCGGTCGAGCTGAAATACGAGGAATTCGACCTCTCGGAGTATTTCAACGGCATGGCGGCTTCGATGAGGCAGCGCGTCAAGAACCCAAATGTCCGGCTGATCGCCATAAACCCCCATGCGGTTTGCTGCGTGCGCCTCGACAAGAACCGGATTGCGCAGATACTCACCAACTACGTCACCAATGCCATCAAGTATACGCCAAAAGGCTATATTGAAATGGGGTATGAAAGTTCTCCGGAGGGCATTCGGTTTTACGTCCGCGACAGCGGAATCGGAATCAGTAACGAGAAGAAGAGCAAGGTGTTCATGCGTTTCGAGAAACTCGACGAATTCGCACAGGGCACGGGACTTGGGCTTTCGATCTGCAAAGCCATCGCAGAGTCGATGGGCGGCAGCGTAGGCTTCGAATCGGATTACGGGCAGGGTTCGTATTTCTGGGCATTCCTCCCCTGCTCACCCGAAACGGAGGAGAGTACGAGGCGCCAGCAGATCGCCCCGGAGGCAGAGGCCGGCGAGGCAGAATATGCCGAAGCTGCGGTTCCGGGCGTGAAAGCAGCACCGGGAAATGCGGCAAAGAAATACCGGGTGCTTATCGCCGAGGATATTCCGAGCAACTTTCTGCTGGTGTCGTCGCTGCTCAAGAGCCGCTACGAACTGCTTCACGCAGAGAACGGACAGGAAGCCGTCGAGATGGCCAAAGAGGACCAGCCCGACC
>JAEZTA010000073.1 GCA_023443765.1 Bacteroidota bacterium
AGCGCCATGCGCGTGGAGATGATCCACCCCGAGAGCGACTATGCCTACGCCTTTTTCGTCGAGGAGTACGGCATCATTCTGGCGGTGTTGCTGCTGATGCTCTACCTGTGGATTTTCTTCCGTTCGATCGAGATTTTCCGACGATGCGGAACGGCTTTCCCGGGATTGCTGGTGCTGGGGCTCGGCTTGTTGATAACGTGTCAGGCGTTGTTGCATATCATGGTGACGGTCAACCTGATCCCCGAAACGGGGCAGACCCTGCCGCTGATCTCCCGCGGCGGTTCGTCGGTGCTGTTCACGACGATCGCCATGGGCATGATCCTGAGCGTCAGCCGCCAGAACGACGAGCAGTCGCACGACCGGCCGAAAAGTGAAACGTTGTACGAGAAATAACGAGCTATGGAAGATATCCGATTGGACAAATACCTTTGGGCGGTGCGGATTTTCAAGACCCGCAGCGATGCCGCCGACGCCGTGCGCAACAACAAGGTGACGGTCAACGGGGCTTATGCCAAGCCGTCGCGCGAGGTGAAGATCGGCGATGTGATCGCCGTGCGCAGGTTGCAGGTGACCTATTCCTTTAAGGTCCTCGACCTCGTGTCGAGCCGCCAGCCGGCGAAGAATGTGCCGCTCTACTGTCTCAACATCACTCCGCAGGAGGAGTTGGACAAACTCAACGTTCCGCGCGAGACGATCTTCGTCGTCCGCGACCGCGGCACGGGCCGCCCCACCAAAAAGGAGCGGCGGGAGTTGGACGGACTGATGGACGAGGTTTACTACGACGAGGATGAATAAGAAAAGCGGCTTTCAGGCCGCTTTTCTTATTTGGTACGGGGTGGGTTTTCCCGCTCGGGAATGGTTGTGGCGTTGCCGTTGCGGTAGGCCGTATAGGCCGGGGACATGATTTCGACTTCGGCGGCGGCGAACGTGTCCTGGATCTGCTGGTTCAAGGCCGAGAGGATATGGGCCATGCGGTCGGCGTCGCGGATGCAGGCGTGGAGTTGGTAGACCGGATAGTAGTCGCTCAGCGAAGGTTCGAGCACGAAGGGTTCCGGGTCGGCGACGACGCCCGGTGTGAGCCTTGCGGCCTCGATCAGCAGGCTGTGGACCTTGCGCCACGGAACGTCGTAGCCGATAGTCACCTCGGTGTGGATCAGCAGGCCGTATTCACGGGCCGAAGAGCTGTAATTGACCGTGTACGACGACATGATGAACGAGTTAGGGATGGTCACCACCTCGTTGCGGGGCGTGCGCAGGCGGGTTACGAAGGCCGTCTTTTCGACCACCTTGCCCGTCGTGTCGTTGAGTTTGATGCGGTCTCCGATCCGGAACGGCCGCATGTAGGTGATGACCAGCCCGGCGATGATGTTACCCACGACGGTGCTCGAACCCAGCGAGATGATCAGGCCCACGAAGACCGAAATGCCCTTGAAAATATCCGAATCCGATTTCGGCAGGTAGGGGTAGATCATGGCGATCATGAAGGCGTAGAACAGGAACCGCACGATGTGGAACGTGGGGATGGCCCAGTCGGCGTAGAACCCGTGGATTTTCAGTTTCTCGGTTTCGATCTCGGTGGCCAGGTAGCGCAGCCCTTTCACGGCGTAGCGCGTTACGAGCCAGATGACAGCGATGGTGAACAGGTTGGGGATGTAGTCGACGATCCCCAGGAGGATGGCGTGCAGCGGCGTCCAGATGTAGGAAAACGTTGCATAGGCGAAGGTCTGCGTGGCCGGGAAGATCGTGAAAAGCAGCGGCACGGAGATCATCAGCTGGATGAGGATGACCACATAGCGTGCGATGTTCGAACCGAAGAGCAGCAGTTTTACCTGACGGCGGGTGTCGAGCAGTTCGTAATTCTGGATCAGGATGGATTTCATCCGCTGGCGACGCCGGCAGATGCGGCGGCGGACTTTGCGGAAAGCCCAGTTCGTCAGCCGGAACAGGGCATACTGTCCGACGATGACCAGCAGGAAGAGCGCGACGCGCTTGATCAACTCGCGCCAGCCGTAGGTTTCGTGCATCTCCTGCAACTTCACGACGACCCGGTTGCGGATGCTGTCCGCCAGTTCCTGCCGGGTTATGCCTTCCCACAGCCCGTCCTGATCGGTGAAGGTCACGATGACTTTTTCGCCGTAAATCAGGTCCGAAACGATGTCGCTGTGCTCCACGGCGAGTGAATCGGGTTTCAGCGTCAGTTGGCGCCCCAGCCGGTCGATCGCCTCGACATCCATTGCGGCGCGCGAAGCAGGCGTATGGCCGCCCCGTTTGGCGTAGAGCCGGAACAGGGTGTCGCCCTCGACCACGACGGGATATGCCTGGGTCGTGCGGCGCAGTGAGTCGATGCGCAGTCTGCGTTGGGCGCGCTCCGCGGAGTCGGCGGCGATGGGCATGCGCAGCCGTTCGACCTCCATTTTCAGGTCGGCTTCGGCAAGGCGTGCCGCGGCGAGTTCCGTTTTCAGCCGTACGACGGCAGCGGAATCGGCGGTTGTGGTGAGCGAGTCTGCGGCTCCGGCGTCGGAGGGCATGGCATGGCTCCGGAAGGGCATGAGGAGCAGCAAGGCTCCGAGGAAGAGAATTCTTTGCATGAGGATCTTCAAATACCGCCCAAACATACGGATTTATTTCGGATTTTGAGGGCCCGGCCGGCAATATTTCAAACGGAAGACCGGGATTCCGCATTTAGTGCGAAATCCCGGTCCTGCCTTGCTGTATACCGGTTTCTTTCCGGGTTACTTCTTGTTGAAAAAGTTCATCGTCATGGCTGTCCCGACGGTCGCAAACGACCGGACGGCGTCGACAAAGACCTTCAGCCGGTCGGGCATGGCCTTCTGCTCCTCGTCGGTCCACTCCCCGAGCACGTAGTCTACCTGATGTCCCCTGGGAAAGTCGCCGCCCACGCCGAAACGCATGCGGGCATACTCTTCCGTGCCGAGCAGTTCGGAGATGTTTTTCAGGCCGTTGTGGCCTCCGGCGCTCCCCTTCGGGCGCAGCCGCAGCGTGCCGAACGGCAGTGCAATGTCGTCCGAGATGACGAGCAGGTTCTCCTGCGGAATCTTTTCGGCGTCCATCCAGTAACGGACGGCCTTGCCCGAGAGATTCATGTAGGTCGAGGGTTTCAGCAACACCAGTGTCCGTCCCTTGTACTTCGCTTCGGCCACATCGCCGTAACGTTGGGTGGTAAAAACAGCGTTGGACGCCTCTGCGAGGGCGTCCAACACGTTGAAACCGATGTTGTGGCGGGTTCCGGCGTACTCGGCGCCGATGTTCCCGAGCCCAACAATGAGGTATTTCATACTCCTTCGGCCGGCTTATTTTGCAGCCTCGGCAGCACCGCGCGATGCACGGGTTACGCGAACGGCGCAGATGGCGGTCGTAGCAGGGGTAACGAACTTCAGGTTCTCGATGTCGAGGTCGCCGACGAAGATGGTCTTGCCTACGCCCAGCTCCGTAACGTCTACGACGATTTCGTCGGGCAGGTTCTCAACCAGTGCGCTGACAACCAGCTTACGGGCCGACAGGGCCAGCTTACCGCCGACCTTCACGCCCTCGGCGTTACCGGTCAGGCGTACCGGAATGGCGATCGAAACGGGTTTGCCTTCGGCGACGCGGTAGAAATCCAGGTGGAGGATCTCCTCGCGGATGGGGTGGAACTGAACCTCGCGCAGCACGGCTTTCTCCTTCTTACCCTCGATCTCGAATTCTACGATGTAGGAGTTCGGGGTGTAGATCAGGGGTTTAACATCGCGGGGGTCGACCGAGAAGCTCTCCGTCTCACCGTTGCCGCACAGTACGCAGGGTACCATGCCCTCGCGGCGTACAGCTTTGGCTGCTTTCTTACCGAAATCGGCGCGCTTTACAGCGTTGATCGAAATGGTTTTCATAGTAATTTGTTTGTTTTTAAAGTGTTACCTTCGGCGGTTCTCAATGCGGCCTCTGCGGACCGCATCCCATTTCCGCCTGCTTTGGGTGCGCAAAGTTAGTGTAAATAATTAGAAATGAAAAATTAGCGCCCGAAAAATCGCCGTTTGCGGCTAAAAACAAAGGGCGGAGTTGTCGCTCCGCCCCTTGAAAACGATCTTCCGTGTCCGGTTATTTGATTCCGCGGATGTGCTTCTCCCAGGCCCAGGCGGCGCGGAGCGTCTCGTCGAGCGTCCGCTCTGCTTTCCAGCCCAAGTCGGTGTTCGCCAAGGTCGGGTCGGCCCAGATGGCGATGATATCGCCCGCACGGCGCGGAGCGATCTTGTAGCAGAGTTTCAAGCCGTTGACCTCCTCGAACCTGTGCACCAGTTCCAGCACCGAGACGCCGCGGCCCGTGCCGACGTTGAAAATCTCGTAGGGCTGCTTGTTCTTGTCCTCGATCATGCGGGCGATTGCGGCCACGTGGGCTTTCGCAAGGTCCACAACGTCGATGTAGTCGCGGACGCACGACCCGTCGGGCGTCGGATAGTCGTCGCCGAAGACCGAGAGGCACTCGCGCAGTCCGGCTGCGGTTTGCGTGATGAACGGCACGAGGTTCTGCGGCACGCCGCGCGGCAGTTCGCCGATCAGGGCCGAGGGATGTGCGCCGATGGGGTTGAAGTAGCGCAGCGCGATGCCCTTCATGCCGGGATAGGCGGCCAGCGAGTCGCGCAGGATGTCTTCGCACATCTGCTTGGTGTTGCCGTAGGGCGAGGTCGCTGGCTTGCGGGGCGTCTGCTCGGTCACGGGCTGCTTCTCGGGTTCGCCGTAAACGGTGCACGACGAGGAGAAGACGATGTTCTGGCGGCCGAATTCGCGCATCAGGCCGATGACGTTCATGAACGAGGTGAGGTTATTGCCGTAGTATTCGAGCGGCTTCTGGACCGATTCGCCCACGGCTTTCGACGCCGCGAAGTGGATCACCGAGTCGAACTCGTACTGCTCGAAGACCTTGCGGAAAGCCGCACGGTCGCAGCAGTCCACCTCGACGAAGGGGATGTCGACGCCTGTGATCTTGCGCACGCCTTCGACGGCGTTGAGGTCGCTGTTCGAAAGGTTATCGACGATCACTACGTCGTAACCCGCGTTGATGAGTTCCACGGAGGTATGCGAGCCGATGTAGCCTGCACCGCCGCTGACCAATACACACGATTTTTTCATAGAGTAGCTGGTTGTTATTTGAGCAACAAAGGTATTAAAAAATTTATACGGCGGCAAAGAAAATGCCGTTGAAAAAACGACGCAGGGGTGCCGGGGTCAGCCGGTGCTAACAAATTGTAACTCGTGTCGTGAAAAAAGCGTTCGGAACGTATCGGTTTTCGGAAATTTATCGTACATTTGTAACAAATCGACACTTTGCGATCGGAAATTCATCAAAAAATTAACGGATATGTACGGGAAAATCAAGGAGTACCTGCAGCATGAACTCGCCGAAATCGAGGCCGCAGGGCTTTACAAACGGGAACGGATCATCGCTTCGCCCCAGCGGGCCGAGATCGAGGTTGCAGGTCGGAAGGTGCTTAACTTCTGCGCCAACAATTACCTCGGTCTTTCGGACAATCCGCGGCTGATCGAAGCCGCCAAACGCGCCATGGACAACCGTGGCTACGGCATGTCGTCGGTGCGCTTCATCTGCGGCTGCCAGGACATCCACAAGGAGCTGGAAAAGGTCATCGCCGACTATTTCGGTACGGAGGACACGATCCTCTACGCCGCCTGCTTCGACGCCAACGGCGGTGTGTTCGAGCCGCTCTTCTCGGAGGAGGACGCCATCATTTCCGATTCGCTCAACCACGCCTCGATCATCGACGGTGTACGTCTGTGCAAAGCGGTGCGTTACCGTTACGCCAATGCGGACATGGGCGAACTGGAGGAGTGCCTGAAGAAGGCGCAGGCCCAGCGTTTCCGCATTGTGGTCACCGACGGCGTCTTCTCGATGGACGGCAACGCCGCGCCGCTCGACAAAATCTGCGCTCTGGCTGCGAAGTACGATGCGCTGGTGATGGTCGACGAGTGCCACTCGGCGGGCGTGCTGGGCAAGACGGGCCGCGGCATCACCGAACTGTACGACCTGCGCGGGCAGGTGGACATCCTCACGGGTACGCTCGGCAAGGCCTTTGGCGGCGCCGTGGGCGGATTCACCACCGGCCGCAAGGAGATCATCGACATGCTGCGCCAGCGTTCGCGTCCCTATCTCTTCTCCAACTCGCTGCCCCCTGCCGTGGTCGGCGCCGGGATCGAGACCTTCAAAATGCTGACCGAGAGCAGCGAACTGCACGACCGCCTGGTCGCCAACGTCGAACATTTCCGCGCCGGGATGATGGCTGCGGGCTTCGATATCAAACCTACCCAGTCGGCCATTTGCGCCGTGATGCTCTACGACGCCAAGTTGTCGCAGGAGTTTGCCGCGAAGTTGCAGGACGAAGGCGTTTTCGTCACGGGATTCTACTACCCCGTGGTTCCGAAAGGTCAGGCGCGCATCCGCGTGCAGGTCTCCGCAGGCCACACGAC
>JAEZTA010000022.1 GCA_023443765.1 Bacteroidota bacterium
CGTTGGCCCAGCCCACGGTCTGGAACATCGACCATACGCCGTGCGTGAGGTGGAACCACAGGGCGGCGAACCATACGAGGTAGATCACCACGTAGTACCACTGCGAGAAGGTGTAGGCGATCAGCGAGGCGCCGTCTGCGGGGTCGAGGCCCAGCGAGTTCTCGTGTCCGCCGAGGATCTCTACGAGCTGCATCTTCGACCAGAAGTTGAAGAGGTGGATCAGCAGGCCGCCCAGGATAATGAAGCCCAGGACGAGCATGTTTTTCGAGGCCCAGGCCACGCCCGGCTCCTGAACCGTCACGGCGTAACGCTGTGAACCGCGCGCCTTGTAGTTGTTCAGTGTGAGGATGACGGCGTAGAGGAAGTGGACGAAGACGCCCAGCGCCAGTACGGCCGTTCCGGCAAGCGCGTACCAGTTTGCGCCCAGCAGTTCGCAAATCATGTTGTACGCCTCGGGCGAGATGATCGCCGTAATGTTCATCGACATGTGGAAGAGGATGAAGAGCACGAGGAATACACCCGTCACGCTCATTACTAACTTCTTGCCAAGCGAGGAATTAGATAGAAAACAGCTCATAATAATTTTAATTTGTTTATATTTGTTAATGATTTGTGTTCTGCTTTTGTTCGTTCCGGACGCAAAGACAGCGCAAACCGAGGGGCAGAGGCATTTATTGACTATGCCGGGGTGCAGCCTATCCAAACCGGAATTTATTTCCGCACGCAAAGATAGCCATTGTTTGCAGAATAACAATAAAAACGGACGGGAATTTTATGCCTGAAAGGAGGGTTTTATGACCAAAAAAGAACTACGAGCCGCAATGCGGAAACAGACCCTCGGAATGACCCCTGCGGAGCGGACCGAAGCCTCGTGGCGGATTTTCAACCGGGCCGGTCGGCTGAGGGCTTTCCGTGCGGCCCGGACGGTGGGGCTTTTCTGCTCGCTGGCCGACGAACCCGGCACGGCGGAAGCGCTGGCGCGGTGGGGTGCGGTGAAGCGCATTGTGGTCCCGCGCGTCGAAGGCGACGTGATGCGGTTTTACGAATACGATCCGCAGACGCTGTGCCCGGGCGCTTTCGGTATCGCCGAACCGGGTCCTGCGGCACGGTTGTGTGACCCGTCGGAGATCGACCTCGTGATCGTTCCCGGCACGGCGTTCACCGCCTCGGGAATCCGCTGCGGCCGGGGCCGGGGCTACTACGACAAATACCTCTCGCTGCCGGGCGTGCATGCCGTGAAAGTCGGCGTGTGTTTTGCCCACCAGCTGGTCGGGGAGTTGCCCGCGGAGCCGCACGACGTGGCGATGGACTATGTAATAACAGATTGACTATGGATGCAAAAGAGTTTGCCGCCGCTTATGCGGAGGCGTTCGGACCTGCGGCGGGACTGCCGCTGCTGTTCTGGTATTCGGAGGAACCGGTGCGTGCCGTTCCCAAAATCGAAGGGTGTTTTTTCAAGGGGCTGGGCGAGGCCTGCGAGGGGCTTCCGGTGAGCCTCAATGCCGGGAATATCGGCTGCGGAGGCGGAAAGTTCTATACCGGATTCACTCCGATGCCGCCGTTCGTGCCGACCTTCGTGTCGCAGAAGGAACACTATAAACAAACGCCCGAAATGGTACTCGAATTTATCGGGCAGCTCGACGTGCGCCCTGCACCGGGTGCGTGGCTCAACTTTGCGCGCATCGACACGCCGCAGGCTGTGGAGGCGTTCGACGCGGCGGACGGGATGCTGTTCCTGGCCACGCCGGACGTGTTGTCCGGGCTGGTGTCGTGGGCCGTTTACGACAATAATGCCGACGATGCCGTCCGTGCACCGTTCGGATCGGGGTGCAGCGCCGTTGTGACGCAGGCTGTGCAGGAAAATCGCTGGGGAGGCCGCAGTGTCTTACTGGGGTTGTTCGACCCCTCGGTGCGTCCGTGGGTCGGGGAGTCGGTGCTGAGCTTCGTCGCGCCGATGTCGCGTTTGCGCGAGATGTGCGGCACGATGCGTGCAAGCTGTCTTTTCGGGACCCACGCATGGAATAAGGTTCGGGATCGTATTAATAAAGAGAACATATGAAAAAAAGAAGAGCGGCGCTGGTGCTGGCCGGCGGCGGT
This sequence comes from Bacteroidota bacterium, assembly GCA_023443765.1. GTDB lineage: Bacteria > Bacteroidota > Bacteroidia > Bacteroidales > Rikenellaceae > Alistipes. The sequence goes on from JAEZTA010000022.1 coordinate 2,098, forward strand.
GCACGGGGTGTGGCCCATATCGGGGCCATTGAAGAGTTGGAAAGTCAGGGATTTGAGATAACCTCTGTTGCCGGAACCTCGATGGGGGCGCTGGTCGGGGGCGTATATGCTTCGGGACACCTCGACCCGTTCAAGGAGTGGATGCGTGCGCTCGATAAATACAAGGTCTTCAGTCTGGTCGATTTTGCACTGAGCACCGAAGGCCTGGTCAAGGGCGACCGGGTGATGGAGGCGATGAAGGAACTGGTTCCGGATATGGAGATCGAGCAGATGCCCGTGCCGTTTACGGCCGTGGCGGCCGACCTGCTGACGGGTGCCGAGGTGGTGCTGGACAAGGGCGGCTTGTACGACGCCATCCGGGCTTCGATCTCGATTCCCTCGGTTTTCAGGCCTGTGCACCGCGACGGCAGGGTGCTGGTCGACGGCGGTACGGTCAACCCGCTGCCGCTGAACCGGGTGAAACGCGAAGAGGGCGACCTGCTGATCGCCGTGGATGTCAGCGCCCGGTTCGGGGCCGATCCCGTCCAGCGGGCCAATGCCTCGCTGAATTATTACAAGGTGTTGATCGCGTCGTCGCAGATCATGCAGCAGCGCATCACGCAGCTGATGAGCCGCCTGTACAAGCCCGACATCATGGTCGAAATGCCGGCCGACAGCTATGGCATGTTCGAATTTTACCATTCGGACGAGATTATCGAGGCGGGACGCGAAGCGACACGCGCGGCGCTGGAACGTTGGGGTGGGAAAAATGGTACGGTTCTTGCTGAAAATGAAGAAAAGATTGCGACGGCCCGTTTTTGAAGAATTCAAAAATAGTGACGCAACTTCACACAGATTTTAGGGCCGCCGCAATGTATTTTGGAATCGGAAATGTCGGATGATATTTCCGGTTTCCTTACGCAGCAAAGATAAAGAAAGTTTCTGAATTTACAACCTCTTTGCCTGAAAGTGATATGGGTGCGCCCAAAAAATCGAAGCGACGGGGCCTTTTTATTCGGTAAATACGTTTTTTTGCATACAGAGGTGTCTGCGTAGGGCTTTTTTGGTTCGGTTCTGCAAAAAATAATCCCGGCTCAGATGAGCCGGGATTTGCTTTGGTTGCGGGCGGTTCTACCTATCATTCTTTTTGTAGATATACTCCGGAATAGTACGGTGGCTGCGCTTGCCGATGGGCACGCCCAGTCCGAGCGTTACGTTCATCGTGCTTTGTTTGATGGGAACCCACTGGGGCGTATGCTTGGCCGTTAACACATCGGTTGCGATGAAAAAGTTGATCCAGCTGGGACAGAGGTTCAGCGCCAGGCCTATAGCTCCGCCGCGGTTGTCGATCACCGAATAGCTTCCCGAGACCGTGAACCAGTGGATGGGGTGGAAGTTGACCGATCCGGTGATGTTGTGCAGGGTCTTGTATTCCCATACGCGTGCGGTGTAGAGCAGGCCGATGCCGATTTTGTGACGCCATACCTCATATTCGAGTCCGGCGTTGATTGACGCGCGGAGCATTTTCGTCGTACTCCGGCCGTCAACCTGGTTGAATTTCATCATTTCGAGATCGAAATCCGGGGTCGGGTCCGAGCCGTCGTTCGGAACCGTGACGCCCGTGAATTCCGTCTCCTGCGTCGAGGTTCCCATGACGGAGTTCTTCTTGCTCCAGCTGATGAAGCCCAGGTCGGTCACGGCCAGCGACGCCTGCAGGTTGGGCAGGATGTCGTACGTGGCGCCCAGGTCAACGGCGAAGCCGTATCCTGCGGGCTGGGTGGGCTTGAAGTCGAGGTCGCCGATCTCGAAAGTCTCGCTGTCGGGGGTCATTTCGATTTTGGCTCCGGCGGCCGTGAGGTCCAGCGTACCCTGGGTGAGGACCGCCCAGCGGTCTTCGCGCAACGAGATGTCGAAGCGGTCGTAGGTGACCTGCGCACGGGCGAGACCGGCGAGGAACTTACCGCGGATGCCGACGTAGAGGCGGTCGTTCATCAGTGGGAACGAGTAGCTGAAAGCCGCTTCGAGGTAGGAGTCCATCGAGGTTCCGAAGTTCCGGACCTGGCCTTCCTTGCCGAGTTTGATGAACTCGAAGAGCGAGTAGGGCAGGTTGGCATCTTCGTTGACCCGCACGTTGAGGTCGAACGACCAGAAGTTCTTGTGGTTGCGGGTGAAGGCGCCGAATCCGATGACGTTCATGCGGAAGTCCATGCCCAGCAGGTTGTTCTGCTTGAGGTTGGCGAGTGCGTCGGAGGCCGACACAGAGTTGTCGAGCAACGTCACCAGTTTGCCGTTGCGCGGATAGAGGATGTTGTCGAGGGCCAGGTTGCCGCTCAGGTTGACGTTCAGGTTGCCGACGACCGGGATGTTCACGTAGCCGCGCAGCGGGGCGAAGGCCGGGTTGAACTGGCTGCGGAGGGTCGAACCCTCCATGAAATAGGCTGTGGGGTTCTGGGCTGCGGCACCGGTCGCCAGGAATGCAGCCGCTATAAGGGTAATTATCTTTCTCATGGTGGTTGCGGGTTAGATGTCGAGTTTCAGTCCTCCGTTCTTGAGCAGGCTCAGGCTGATGACGATCTGGTGCTGGTCGTCGCTGAACCCCCTGCCGGGATAGTATTCTTTGAGCGTCACGGGAATCCGGATTGTGACGCCCTCGACGATCTGCCGCAGGTCTTCGGCAAAAAGCTGCGTTTCGGGGATGTCGTTCGATGTCTTGTCGGCTCCGACTTCGACCTGGAATGCGATCTCCGTGGGTGAGAACAGCGGGTCGAGAAGTACCGAAACGGGCAGTCCGCTGGTGATTTTGCCGTAGAGGAACAGCGTGTTCTTGGCGTTGGGCGTGCCCTTGGGGTCGAGGTTATCGGCAAGCATGTCCACCACATCGCTGCTGATGTCGATATGGCCGACTTCGTATTCGAGCTGGTTCACTTCGAGTGTCGTCAGGTAGGTGTGGGCTTCCGTTCTCACCGCGCCGGAAAGCGTTTCGCGCATCGCCGCGTCGTTTTTGAACGCTTCGATGAAGACGGGCTTGAACGTATTGACGTTCGTACCCGGAGGCAGTAGCGGCAGGAACGTTCCGATGTATTTGTCTTCGCACAGCAGGTCGGCGATGGCGTTCAGTTTGTCGTTGTCGGTGAGCATCTGCGCCGTCAGCGCGTCGAGCAGTTTGCCGACTTCGTCCGGGTCGGTCCGCAGCAGTTGCAGGTTGACAGATTTTGCGCCCTCCGGAAGCGGTGAGGGAAGCCAGATGTCGGCTTCGTCGAAGATCGCTTCGATGTCGCCGCCGCTGTTTTTGATCTCGTCCTTCGTGACGAGCACGGTGGCTAGCGGAATCCGGAACTGGGACTCCTCGCTGCCGATGGTGATGTCGTCGGTGTCGATCTCTCCCAGATCGTAGTCTTTGTCGATGCACGCTGTGGAGAGCGTGCCGGACAGGAGCAGGAGGATAAGTTTTCTCATAGGCTTGGGTCTGATAGTGAGTCACAAATATACTTGCTTCCGACGAATAAAACAAAAAATGAGAACTTTTTTACAGTCCTTTATTTTTGCAATATATTTGCTAAATTTGCAGGTCATATGGCTGAACCGGAAAAACCGAATCTGAAGGAACAGGTGGCCCTGCTGCCGTTGTCGCCGGGCGTCTACCAATTCGTAGATCGCTCGGGGACGATCATCTATGTGGGCAAAGCCAAGAGCCTGCGCAAGCGGGTGTCGTCGTACTTTGTACAAAGTAAGGAACATACGGCGAAGGTACGCGTGCTGGTGAAGCAGATCGCCGAAATCCGCCATATCGTCGTGGGGAGCGAGACCGATGCACTGCTGCTGGAGAACTCGCTGATCAAAAGCCTTCAGCCGCGTTACAACATCCTGCTCAAAGACGACAAGACCTATCCCTGGATCGTCGTGCGGAAAGAGCATTTTCCCCGTGTGCAGTCCACGCGTGTCCTGACACGCGATGGCTCGCAGTATTTCGGCCCCTACGGTTCGATGATGATGCAGCACAGCGTGCTCGACTTCATCCGCGAAGTGGTTCCCCTGCGTACCTGTAAGCTTAATCTCGCCCCGGAGATGATCGCTAAAGGGAAATATACGGTCTGCCTCCAATACCATCTGGGCAACTGCAAGGGGCCGTGCGTCGGATTGCAGTCCGCGGAGGAGTATGCGCAACTCGTCGATATGGTCATTTCAGTCCTGAAAGGTGACCTGCGCCCCGTGCGCCAGTACCTCGAAGGGGAGATGGGACGCGCCGCCGCCGAGTTGAAATTCGAACTGGCGCAGCGGTATAAGCAGCGTGTCGACGCGCTGGATAACTATGCGGGCAAGTCGGTGATCGTCAGTGCGAAGATCGTCGATGTCGATGTCTTTTCGCTGCTGCCGGACGACGATGTGGCCTGGTGTAACTTCGTGCGCATCCGCCACGGTTCGGTCGTGGGCGTCTCGACGGTGAAACTCTCACCGGGCGTCGGGGCTGACGAGCGGGACATGCTGACGCTGGCCATCCAGCACATTGTCGAGCATATCGCCGGGGGCGAACTGGCCCGGGAGGTGATCGTGCCGTTCCTGCCTTCGACGACGCTGTTGTTCGACGGTGTGACCTTCACGGTCCCGAAGCGGGGCGAGAAACTCGAACTGCTGGAATTTTCGCAGAAGAGCGCCCGCATCTACCGCGCCGAACAGTTGAAAAACCTCGAAATCAAGAATCCAGAACGGCATACCGAGCGGTTGATGAATGCCATCCAAAAGGAGTTGAACCTCGAAAAACAACCGCGGCATATCGAATGTTTCGATAACTCCAATTTGCAGGGAGCCCATCCCGTGGCCTCGTGCGTGGTATTCCGCGACGGAAAACCGTCACGTAAGGAGTATCGCCATTTCAACATCAAAACCGTGGTGGGCGCCGACGACTACGCTTCGATGCGCGAGGTCGTCTTCCGGCGCTATACGCGCCTGATGGCCGAAGGGGCCGAGTTGCCCGACCTGA
>JAEZTA010000072.1 GCA_023443765.1 Bacteroidota bacterium
ACATAGCTGCCCGTCTGCGACTTGATGAGCGTGTTGATGCCCACCAGCTCGCCGTGCGTGTTGACCAGCGCACCGCCCGAGTTGCCGGGGTTCACCGCCGCGTCGGTCTGGATGAACGACTCGATGCGGAACTGGTCGGGAATCACGTCGAGCTGACGCGCCTTCGCACTCACGATCCCTGCCGTGATGGTCGATTGCAGGTCGAACGGCGAACCGATCGCCAACACCCACTCGCCCAGACGCAGGGCGTCGGACGATCCGAAAGCCAGCGTCGGGAGCCCCTCGGCCTCGATCTTCAGCAGGGCGAGGTCCGTCGCCGAGTCCTTGCCGATGAGTTTGGCATCGAACGAACGGCCGTCGTTGAGCTTCACCTTGAGTTTCGAGGCGCCGTCCACCACGTGGTTGTTCGTGACGATGTAGCCGTCCCCCGAAATAATGACGCCCGAACCGCCCGCGCGCTGTTCGCGGTACTGCGGACGCCCGTCGCCGCGGCCGTAGTCCTGCGGAATGCCGAAGAACTCCAGGAACGGATCGTAACCGCCCCGGCGCTGCGGCATCTCGACCTGCTGGATAGCCTCGATGTTAACCACGGCCTTCACCGCATTTTCGGCGGCATAGGTCAGGTCGGGGTATTGTTCGGCCTGATAAGACGTAAAATGATTTCCCAGCGCAGGCGTACGTTCCACCTCACGCTCGATATATGCCACGGAACCGTCGCGGTCCCCGGAAACAGTCCATGCCGTAAGTCCGCCGGCTGCGGCCGACACGGCAACGAGTCCTAAAATTAAAAATGCCTTTTTCATAATAAATTAAAAGTGTTAGTTTCTATTAATCAGAGGCAACTTCATCGCATAAGCAGTGTTTTTGGATTTCTTTTTTCGTAGGACAAACGGACAAAAACGTCCGGTTAGTATGTTCATTTTGCACAAAAATCGGGACATCCGCAGTGGACGCCCCGATTTTTCAGCGTACACGGACGTTAAAGGCCGAATTCCTTTTTAATCTGGTCCACAGCATCGAGCTTCTCCCAACCGAAGAATTCGATTTCGCGCTCAGTCTCAACACCGTTCTCCCAGACCTTCTCCACCGACGTATAGGGGCGGTTGCCGAAGTGTCCGTAAGAGGCCGTGGCCTCGAAGATCGGGTTTTTCAGGCCGAAGCGCTTCACAATGGCCGCAGGGCGCAGGTCGAAGAGCTTGCCGATGCGGCGGGCGATCTCGCCGTCAGTCATCCCGGCCAGCGCTGCGGGCCGGGGCGAATTGTAGGTCTCGACATAGATCGACAGCGGCTGTGCGATGCCGATGGCGTAGGAGAGCTCGACCAATATCTGATCGGCCACACCCGCCGCCACGAGGTTTTTGGCAATGTGGCGCGCGGCATAGGCTGCCGAACGGTCCACCTTCGAGGAGTCCTTACCCGAGAAAGCGCCGCCGCCGTGTGCACCGCGACCGCCGTAGGTGTCGACGATGATCTTGCGGCCCGTGAGGCCCGTATCCCCGTGGGGACCTCCGATCACGAACTTGCCCGTGGGGTTCACGTGCAGGATATAATCGTCGCCGATCAGTTCGGCCAACTGGTCGCCGGCACGTTCCAGGCGCGCTTTGACGCGCGGAATGAGGATCGTGCGCACATCCTCGCGGATTTTATCCTGCATCTGCTTCTCCGCCTCCTTTTCGCTGCGGCCTTCGCCCGGGAGGATGAACTCGTCGTGCTGCGTCGACACGACGATCGTGTGCACGCGCAGCGGCTTGTTCGTCTTCTCATCGTACTCGATCGTCACCTGCGACTTCGAGTCGGGACGCAGATAGGTCATCACCTCGCCTTCACGGCGGATAACAGCCAGTTCCTTGAGAATCACGTGCGAGAGGATCAGCGTCGCCGGCATCATCTCGCGGGTCTCGTTGCAGGCATAGCCGAACATGATACCCTGGTCGCCGGCGCCCTGCTCCTCCTCCGCTTCGCGGACCACGCCCTGGTTAATATCCGACGACTGCTCGTGGATAGCCGACAGGATGCCGCACGAGTTGCAGTCGAACTGATACTCGCTCCGGGTGTAGCCGATGCGGTTGATCACGCGGCGCGTAACGGCCTGCACGTCGACATACGCTTCCGAACGTACTTCGCCCGCTACGACCACGAGGCCCGTGGTGCAGAGGGTTTCGCACGCCACTTTCGAGTTGGCGTCGCGGCGCAGGAATTCGTCGAGGATTGCGTCGGAAATCTGATCCGAAACTTTATCGGGGTGTCCCTCGGACACTGACTCCGATGTAAATAAAAAGCCCATTTTCATACATTTTAATGGTTAAACGTATAAAATGGGAAAAATTGGCTGCTTGGAAATAAAAAATGTGCTGCTTTAGCGATTTTTTATTGTGGTTTGCAATCAGTCAAATCTTTCCACATTTCCCCGCTTGACAGACGGGACTGCAAAGGTAGGGATAATTTTACAATCTGCAAATTTTTTTATCCATCTTCGTTTTCAGCGCCGCGACGACCAGATAGCAAGGCCCGGATTTTCGAAATCCGGGCCCGGCTGTTTTACTCCTCCGCGTCCTGCAACGCCATGCGCAGCCGGTTGATGTCGCCCCACATCCTCAGGAAGATGCGTACGCCGAGCGGCAGGCCGATGACCAACCCCGCCACAAAGCCATAAAACGCATAAGGCGTGGTCATCCGGCCCATATAAATCCCGAGGGCGACGAGCAGCGGCACGGCCAGCACGATGCCTGCGCCCACACCCGCAATAAAGCAGGTCCGCAGCCGGAGCACGGCGGCGCAGGTCTCCCGCACCGACTGGTTCGCAGGGTCGATGCGCGCCAGCAGACTGAGCAGCACCACCTGCCGCACGAGCATCGCGGCGACAAAAAGCGCCAGCAGAACTACAATCGCCGTATCGGGTCCCGCCCCGTCGTGGCGGAAGATGTTCAGCAAAAAGAACGGCAGCATGACCAGCAGCAGAATCCCCATCCGCGTCAGGCGCGTCAGCCGTTGTTTCGCCGAGGACATTTTCCCGGCCGCAACCTCGGCTGTCAGGCGGTCGATCTTTTCATCCGCGCGGCCCAGACGCCCGTCCAGGTCACGCCACTTCGTTTTCAGTTCTTCGAGTTCCATATTCGCTGTCGTTTTACCGGTTTGCCTGTTCACGCAGTTTCAGTTTGATGCGGTGGAGCCTCGACGCCACGTTGTTGCGCGTCAGCCCCGTGATCGAGGCGATCTCCTCGTAGGGCACTTCGTCGAGCCAGAGCATCACGAGGG
>JAEZTA010000109.1 GCA_023443765.1 Bacteroidota bacterium
CTCGTGCGGGCTGCGATGGCCGATGTGCGTGGAGCTGTCCGCGATTACGGTGCCCTGGGCAGTGTGGCCGAGGAGTTACTGCGCCGTGGCGATGCCGAGAGGGCGATGCGGTGCATCCGCGTTGCGATCAACGACACACAGGCCTACAATTCGCCCATCCGCTCGTGGCGCGACATGGCGATCCTGCCCCAGATCGAGCAGGCGTACAACGAGCGCAATGCCCGGGTGCATACGATGTATGTCGTGCTGACCCTCTTTGCCTTCCTTTTCGCCCTCTCGGCAATCGGGGGCGTGCTGTTCGTGCTGCGCCAGAACCGGCGGCTCAACGCCGTGCAGCAGACCCTGCGCGAGACCAATGCCGACCTGAGCCGGCAGAATATCCGTATCGCCGATGCCAACCGCATCAAGGAGGTCTACATCGGCGGCTTCCTGAAGACGATCTCCGAATACATTTATAAATTGGCCGACACCTATCGCCATGTCGGCAAGATGCTGCGCGACGGACGTTCCGACGACCTGCTGCGCGAGTATGCCGGAACCGATGTCCGGAGCGACGAACTGAAGGAGTTCTACCATAATTTCGACACCACCTTCCTGGGGCTTTTCCCCTCGTTCATCGGGGAATTCAACCGTCTGCTGGCGGAAGATGCCCGCGTCGAAGTCCGCCGTGCGGGGAGCCTCACGACCGAACTGCGCATCTTTGCGCTGGTCCGGCTGGGCATCACCGATACAACGACGATCGCTGCATTGCTGCACTGTTCGGTCAATACGGTGTACAGCTACCGGTCGCGCGCACGTCTGCGCTCGCTCGTTGCGCAGTGCGATTTCGAACAGTGCGTGCAGTCGATCGGCCTCGGGAGAGACGCCGCCGCAGTGCCCGGAACCTGATCGGATGTTTCTGCCAACGGTTCGGCCGCGACTTTTTTAAGCCAAAGGCCCGTGTTGTCATTTGTGCTGCCTGTTACTTTTTCTGCTTTCTGAACGTATCCGGATGGGTTTCTGTTTCTACCCCTCCCCTTATTCCGCAGCCTCCTTCCAAGTTTTTGCCCGTGCTGTTATTGGTGGATAAATCAGACTGTCAACAGACTGTTTTTTTGTTTTTCCGAAAAATACCTCTATATTTGTCAGACAAATAAGATTAAATAACCGGATACAGGCCGAAATGCCGGTCTCCGGACTAACCTACCTACGACATGAAACCGAATGCTTTGGAAAAAATCTGCCTTGCGGGCGCGGCTGTGACAGGAGCCATGGCGCTTACAGCCTGCGGCGAAAAGGCCCCTGCCGACGAGCGGCCCAACATCGTGTTGATTCTCGCCGACGACCTGGGATTCAGCGACCTGGGCTGCTTTGGCGGCGAAATCACCACACCGAATCTCGATTCGCTGGCCGCTAACGGCCTCCGTTACCGCCAGTTCTACAATACGGCGCGCAGTTGCCCTTCGCGGGCGAGCCTGCTTACGGGCCTGACGCCCCATCTTGCGGGTATCGGGCATATGGTCGCCGACCGCGGTTATCCGGGTTATCGCGGTACGCTGGCTCCCAATTCCGTGACGCTGGCCGAGGCGCTCCGGGCGAGCGGCTACCATACGGCCATGTCGGGTAAATGGCACGTGACCAACAACACCGACCCTGCGGGCGACATTTCGCAATGGCCCATGCAACGCGGCTTCGAACATTTCTACGGCACACTGAGCGGCCACGGCAGTTTTTGGGACCCCAAGTGCCTTTTCGACGGCAACGCCCCGGTCCGCGCCGAGGGGGACTATTATTATACGGAAGCGATCACCGACCGCGCCCGGCAGTTCATCGGCGAAATGGCCGGGGAGGGCGAGCCGTTTTTCCTTTATGTGGCCTACACTGCGCCGCACTATCCGCTGCATGCGCGTCCCGAATACATCGAAAAATACAAGGGCCGCTTCGCCGCGGGCTGGGATTCGCTGCGCACGCAGCGTTTCGACCGGATGAAGCGCATGGGCGTGCTTCCCGCCGGAGCCGTACTGCCCCCGAAGGACGAACAGTGTTATGACTGGGCCGATGAACCGGAAAAGGAGTGGCAGCAGATGCGTATGGAGGTCTACGCCGCAATGGTCGAACAGATGGATGCAGGCGTGGGGGAGATTGTCGCCGACCTGCGCCGCCGCGGCCTGCTCGACAATACGCTGATCGTCTTCCTGTCGGATAACGGCGCTTCGAACGAGGGACACCTGCATAATACCGTGGAGCGCACGGGGCGCCATTGGGGCGACCGGATGATTCCTGCTGAGACGCGCGATGGGCGTCCCGTGCATGCGGGCGACATCCCGGGCCTGGCGCTCGGTCCCGACGACACCTACGGCAGCTATGGACCCCAGTGGGCGCACCTCTGCGGTACGCCGTTCCGCCGCTACAAGAGCTGGATTCACGAGGGCGGCATCTGCGCCCCGATGATTGTTGCGTGGGGCGACCGGATCGCCGACAAGGGCGCTTTCCGCGACGGTGTTTTCGGGATCACGGACTTCATGCCCACCTTCCTCGAACTGGCCGGCGGGGAGTATCCCGATTCGATCCGGGGACTGAAGACCATTCCGGTCGAGGGCCGGAGTTTCGCTGCGACATTCGATGAAAACTGCATCGACACGACCCGCACGATGTTCTGGGAGCACGAAGGCAACAAGGCCGTCCGGCGCGGGAAATGGAAACTCGTGGCCGAATACCCGGGCAGCTGGCGCACGTTGCGCTCCTATCCGTCGGGCGGTGCGTGGGAACTCTACGACCTCGATACCGACCGCACCGAGACCCGCGACCTGGCGGCGCAGCACCCCGAGCTGGTGCGCGAACTGGCCGCTGAGTGGGAAGCGTGGGCCGCCCGTGCACAGGTCGAGGACTGGGCTGCGATCGGTGGCGAAAAGTGGTAGTGCCCCGGAAAAAAAGACCCGGACGAACCGTTGTAACCGATTTGCAACGGTTCGTTCGTTTTATTGTCATCGGACCGTCGTAGGGGTGAAACGGCCGTGGGGTAGTTTTGCAGCGTGAACCAAGGCGGTTGAAACCTTGCCACCTGACTATCCTATCCTAAACTTCATCCGGCTCCGTCTGCAATAGACGGAGCTTTTTTTCGTTCAGGGTGTATGCCCCGACGCAGAAATGCGTATATTTGCAGGACGCATATACAGATACGATGAAAGATTTTGCAGCCATAGATTTCGAAACGGCCAACGGAAAGCGCACGAGCGTCTGCTCCGTGGGCGTCGTTGTCGTGCGCGGCGGCGAGGTGGTCGATACGCTTTACAGCCTGATTCGCCCGAGGCCCAATTTTTACAGCCATTTTACGACGGCGATCCATGGCCTGACCTATGAAGATACGGTCGAAGCGCCTGATTTTGCGTCGGTGTGGCACGAAATCGAACCCCGTATCGCGGGGCTGCCGCTCGTGGCCCACAACTCGCCTTTCGACGAAGGCTGCCTGCGGGCCGTCTTCGAACTGTACGGCATGCCTTATCCCGGCTATACGTTCTACTGCACCTGCCGCGCCTCGCGCCGCACTTTCGGGAGCCGCCTGCCCAACCACCAGTTGCATACCGTCTCCGCCGCCTGCGGGTACGAACTCGAAAATCACCACCACGCGCTGGCCGACGCCGAGGCGTGTGCGCAGATCGCGTTGAAGATATTATAAAGTAAAAAATCCCGGACCGAAAGTCCGGGATTTCTTTATCAAAGCCCCAGTTCCAACTGGAAGCGAATCTCCCAACGGTTGTAGTCGGGGTTCAGCGACTGGCTGCGGGTGTTGTATGACATGTCGGCCTGCACTTTAAGGCTGTGGCCGATGATATAGCGCGTGAGGCCCAGCGTGGTCTGGTTCCAGTTCTTGTACCCGGCAAACGGCTGCACCTCGCTGTCGGGGAAGAGCGTCGAGTTACGCAGGGCGATTTCCCATTTGCGGTTGAACAGGTAGCTGGTCTGCACATTGAGGCCCTGCCCCTTGTATACGAAGGCATTGCTTTCGGGATCGAACAGCGGTTCGCTGCACGAGCGGCCCATGAAATCGGTGTAGAAGGCGAAGCCCCGGTATTCGAGGATGAAATCGACGAAGTAGGAACCTAAGTTGCGCGTTGCATCGTCGGGCATCAGCCCGCCCCGCTGGCCCTTCAGCCGCGAGGCCTTGTGGTTGTAGGAGTAGGCTCCTGCAAGCAGTATTTTAGGCCGTTCCTCGTATTCATAATCGCCCTCGATGACATCGCCCTTCGATTTGAAGCGTCCCAGCGGATAGAGTTCCAGGCGTCCCGTGTAAGCCAGGCCTCCGTTCGACGAACTGCCCCAGTTGCGACCTTCGCCCAACGTGACGGAGCCTTTGGCCGAGAGGTTGAAACCTTCGCCGTGGCGCATGTTGTATTCGCCGAAGAATCCGAAGTCACGGTCGAGATTGAACTCGCTGTTAACGATGCTGCGGTCGACGAACTGCAGGGCGCTCGACGAGTTGATCCGTGCCCGGTTGGCCTTGATTTTGGTCTGTCCGAAGCCGATGTTCCAGGTGGCGCTGGGCACGTAGTAGACGATGGCGTCGCGTACGATGTTCATGCTGCCGTCGGGCAGCGGCTCGGTGTCGTAGGAGGTGAAGCCCAGCTGGACCGAGTAGACCAGTTTGGGCGAGTAGATATATCCGTCTAACCGTAGCCGTAACCGTTTGACGCGGGCTTCGGTTTTGGTGAGGGTAAAGTCGTCGTTGAACGATAATGCCAGGAGGTTCTGCATGCGGAAACGCATCGTCAGTTCGAACCAGTTGTTTTTGGGCCGGAAGGTGATGCCCTTGCCGATTTCGATGTTGGGCATGTTGCGCAGTTGCGTCAGCAGTTCGCCGGTCGAATCGGCCGCGAAGATTTCGGTGCGGGGTTTGCGCTTCTGCGTCGTCTGGGGTTGCGTTGTCTCCTGTGCTGCGGCCAGCGACCAGCAGGCGACCAGCAGGAGTAGAACCGGTAATTTTTTCATCTTCTTTTTCTGTTAATTCTCTTTCGGTTACGTCCCGTGCAAAAATACAAAAATATGCGGAGTCCGGGAAACGGTGATGCAAAGTTGGGGCCTAAATCTGAAACAAACTTGAAATGCAGCCCCGGCAGACGGCCCTGAGAGGGTAAAATATCATTGTAATCGAGATAAAAATCAGAAAAATAGGATATTTGGAATAAAATGTGTACCTTTGTTGCCAAACAATCGAGTTTTGTTCTGAATCTTTCTTGTAGGTGTTTGATCCCGCAGTTCACCGTGGTTTCCCCCATTCTCAAAATCGACCTCATTAGCTTGCTCTTTTGTTGGGAGCATTACGTGCGCGTATGCTTCGGTAATGCAAAAAATTAAATTGATAAATGGCCAAACGAATTACATCGGGAAAGAGAGAAAGAGAGAAATTAAAGCAGACCAAACGTCAGGACAAGCAAAAGAAAAAAGAGGAACGTCTGAGCGGCGGGAGCCGTAGTTTCGAGGACATGCTGGCGTATGTCGATGAAAACGGCGTTCTTCACACAACCCCGCAGGATGTGAAACCCAAGGAGGAGATCGACGCCTCGCTGATCGAAGTTTCCGTACCGAGACAGTCGGAACTCGAAGAGGAAGAGCCGATGAGCGGCCGGGTGGAATATTTCACCTCATCCAAGGGTTACGGCTTTATCAAGGATGCCGCCGGTTCCGAGAAATACTTTTTTCATGTCACCAACGCCCCGGCAGGTATTGCCGAAGGGGATAAGGTAACGTTCGAACTCGAACGCGGTACGCGGGGAATGAATGCAGTACGAATAGCTATCATTAACAAATAACACTTTTTTAATTAACTTATCAAGAGAATGAACATTTATGTTTCGCATCTGAGCTGGGGCACGAGCAGTGAGAGCTTAGGAAATTTATTCATGCAGTTCGGCGAAGTAACGTCGGCTAACGTTATTACCGACCGGGAGACGGGCCGTTCGCGCGGTTTCGGCTTCGTCGAGATGCCCAATGAGGAAGAGGGTCAGAAGGCCATCGAC
>JAEZTA010000071.1 GCA_023443765.1 Bacteroidota bacterium
GCTATACGCTGCCGACGATTGCCGCGCATGCAGGGCTGATCGGATTCTCGACCCAGAAGCTCCAGTGGCGCAAACACCCTTTTTACGGGGAGGCGAAAGTACCCTTTTCGATCGGGCTCTGGCAGGGTCTCGACGGCTCGCGCCTGATGGCGGCCCTGAATGCGAACGACTACAATACGCGCTGGGACGGTCGCGACATGAGCCGTGACGAGGGTATCCTCGCACTGGCCAAAGGCGGGGTGAACAATACGGCCTACCGCTATTACGGGGTGGGCGACCGCGGCGGTTCGCCGACGATCCCGACGCTGGTTTCCCTGGAAAAGGGCATCCGCGGCGACGGTCCGCTGGAGATCGTCAGCGCCCGCGCCGGACAGATGTATGAAGACTATTATCCGTTTGACAAGCATCCCGAACTGCCCGTCTACGACGGCGAACTGCTCATGGATGTCCATGCGACGGGTTGTTACACCTCCCAGGCGGCGATGAAGCGCTTCAACCGCCGCAACGAACAGTTGGCCGACGCCGCCGAGCGCGCCTCGGTCATGGCCGACTGGCTGGGGGCTGCGGCCTATCCCGCCGAAGAACTGCGCACCGAGTGGCGCCGGTTTATCTGGCATCAGTTCCACGATGACCTGACGGGCACGAGCATCCCCCGGGCCTATACTTTTTCGTGGAACGACGAACTGATCGCGCAGGACAAGTTCGCCAACCTTGCGGCCTCGGCCTCGGGCGGCGTTTCCCGCGCGCTGGACACACGGGTGAAGGGAACGCCCGTGGTGGTCTACAATCCCGTAGCTGAAACCCGCCGGGAGATCGTCGAGGTCGGGATCGCTGCGGCTTCACAGCCGCGTGCCGTATCGGTGTGGTCGCCGCGCGGCAAACAGGTTCCGGCCCAGTTGCTCGGTTATAGCGACGGCAAGGCCCGCGTTGCCTTTGCCGCCGAGGTCGGAGCGGTCGGTTATGCCGTGTACGACGTACGCATGCAGGGATCGGCTGCCCGGTCGTCGCTGAAGGCCACGCCCAACAGCCTCGAAAACCGAATCTACAAACTGACGCTCGATGCCAACGGCGATATTGCCTCCGTCGTCGACAAGCGTTCGGGCCGCGAACTGGTGCAGCCGGGCAAGGCTTTCCGGCTGGCGATGTTCACCGAAAACAAGTCGACCGACTGGCCTGCCTGGGAAATCTGGAAGGAGACGATCGACCGCGCGCCCGAAGCCGTTGCCGGCGATGTCGAAATTTCGGTGGTGGAGCAGGGGCCTGTGCGCGCCACCCTGCGCATAAGCCGCCGCCACGGGAAGAGCACCTTCGTGCAGTATGTCAGCCTGACGGACGGCGCGGCCGACGACCGCATCGACGTGCGCAACGAGGTGGACTGGCAGAGCGAAAATGCGTTGCTCAAAGCCGAGTTCCCGATGTCGGTTTCCAATCCCGAAGCGGCCTACGACCTCGGTTTGGGTTATATCCGCCGCGGCAACAACACACCGACGGCCTATGAGGTCTATGCTCAGCAGTGGGCTGACCTGACCGACCGGGACGGTTCGTACGGCGTGGCGGTGATGAACGACTGCAAGTACGGCTGGGATAAGCCCGACGACCACACGCTGCGCCTCACACTGCTCCATACGCCTACGCCCGGCCGCCATTATAAATACCAGGCCCGGCAGGATATCGGCCGCCATGTCTTCACCTACTCGATCGTCGGCCATGCGGGCGATCCCGTTGCCGGAGGCGTCGCTCCGAAAGCCGAATCGCTCAACCAGCCGCTGGCGGCCTATGAAGCGCCCAAACATGCGGGTCGCCTGGGCCGCGAGTTCTCCTTCCTGTCGGTTTCGACGCCCCAGTTGGCTGTGAAGGCCCTCAAGCAGGCCGAGGACGGCAGCGGATATGTCCTGCGCCTGAATGAAATGACCGGCAAGCCGCTGGAGCAGGCCGAAATCCGCTTCGCAGCGCCGATCGAAGCCGCCTATGTGCTCAACGGGGTCGAGGAACGCCAGTCGGAAGCCCGGTTCGACGGGAATCGCCTGATCGTCTCCGGCGGACGTTTTGCACCTTTGACCTATCTGGTGAAGTTACGCGCAAGCGACATCCGGCTGAATGCGCCTGTGTCGCTTCCGGTCGAGCTGCCCTGCAACGACTACGCCTTCACGGTGGACGCGTTTAACCGGCAGGGAAACCTCGACGGGAAAGGAAATTCGTATGCCGCCGAACTTGTTCCCGAAGAGATTGTCTCCGAAGGAGTTGTATTTAAGGTGTCGACCGACGTGGAGCGCAGGAATGCCGTGAAGTGCGACGGCCAGCGCATCGTGCTGCCGCAAGGGAACTATGGACGCGTTTATCTGCTTGCAGCCTCGTTCGACGGGGATCGCGACGCGGAGTTCGCTGTCGACGGCAAATCGTTCCGCCGTGCGGTTCCTTATTACTCGGGTTTCTTCGGTCAGTGGGGACACGACGGAGCGGAGGGTTACGTCAAAAACGGCGACCTGGCCTATGTCGGCACTCATCGCCACAGCGCAGAGCGCGGAAACGAACCTTACGTGTTTACGTATATGTATAAAATCGGCCTGCCGGTTGAGGCCGGGGCGAAGGAACTGGTGCTGCCGAAGGACCGCAATGTGGTTGTATTTGCCGTTACGATGTCAGACAATCAGAACGATAGCCTGCTACCATTGAATGAAATACGGGCTTTGCCTTAAGCACAGTCCGAAGAGACCGGTTTCCAACGAAACCGGTCTCTTTTTTTCTGTTCCGGGCGGGAAAAATTACGCTATTCCGACATTAGCGATATTTCCGTTTTCATTTAAAATATAATGCTGTATATTTGATTTGAGTTCAGCACAGCACAGCATAGTAAAGCAATATTAAATAACTCATTAGCCATTTATTCGAACATTCAAAAGAGGATGATTATGTAAAAAAGGCATGCCTTGACATGCAGCCGAAATCACAATGCCCGATCTCTATCCCAACAAAAAACCAACTTAAATCAAATGAATGCTTATGAAAACTATTACTACTAAAATCTGTTTGTGGGGCGTGTTCCTGCTGGCAGCGGTCTGGGTGCAGGCCGCCCAGGGGCAAACCGCGGCCCCGCAGACCGGAAAGAGTGTCACCGGTACGGTTGTCGATGAAAAAGGCAGTCCCGTTGTCGGAGCCTCTGTAATTGTAAAAGGTACGCAGCGGGGTGCTGTGACCGATTCCGACGGCCGGTATATGATCGGCGGGGTCGGCAGCGGCGATGCGTTGCAGTTCTCCTACCTGGGTTATTATTCCGTCACGGAGAAGGTCGGGACCCGCACGACCGTCGACGCAATCCTTTCCGAGATGTCCAACATGCTCAACGACGTGGTGGTCGTGGGCTACGGCGCGCAGAAACGTGCGTCGATCACGGGTGCTGTCGCATCGGTCGGGGACAGCGACCTCGACCGGGTTCACAGCGCGACGACCAGCGCTATGCTTTCGGGCAAACTGCCGGGCCTCTCGTTCCGCCAGGCCGACGGCCGGCCGGGTGCCGGTGCCACGATCCAGGTCCGTAACTTCGGCGCCGACCCGCTCTTCGTCATCGACGGAGTCCCGCAGGATAAGGGTGGATTCGACCAGTTGGCTCCCACCGATATCGAATCCATCTCGGTGCTGAAAGACGCTTCGGCGGCTATCTATGGCCTGCGTGCCGGTAACGGCGTCGTGCTGGTGACCACCAAGCGCGGCCAGGAGAACACGCCGGCGCGTATCAATGTCAACATGTACTACGGCTGGCAGAACTGGACGCGGTTCCCGCGCGGGACCAACGCCTACGAGTGGATGCTGGCCCAGACCGAAGGCCTCGTGAACCAGGGCCAGAATCCGACCCTCAAGCCCGAGGAGCTGGAGAAATGGCGCGTTGGCAAGGAGAAGGGGTACCAGAGTTTCGACTGGTACGACTATATCGTGCAGCGCAATGCACCCCAGGCGTCGATCAACGCCAATATTTCGGGCGGCGGCAAGGAGACCAAATACTATGTTTCGGTGTCGCACCTGAGCCAGGACGCCGCTTTCCGCGACTATAAGTACCGGCGTTCGAACGTCCAGAGCAACTTCGAAACCAACATCGGCAAGCGGATGCGCGCCGGGGTCAACCTGAGCGGTCGTATCGACTCGAAACGCAATCCCGCCGTTTCGGGCGCCGATGCCGACGACTACTGGCAGCCCCGTAACGCCCTGCTGAACCTGTTGCCGACCGAACGGCCCTATGCCAACGACAATCCGATGTACATCAGTGCCACGCAGGTTCCCGAGGCGAACTGGGCCGGCATCAACTACCAGAATTCGGGTTACTACAAATACGACCTGCGCGTGATGCAGGCCAACATGTTCGCCGAGTACAAATCCTACTACGTACCGGGGCTGACCGGTCGTGTGACCTACTCGTACCAGATGGCCGACAACGCGATCGACAATTTCGAATACGCCTACGACGCCTACACCTACAACAGCGACAGGGATACGTATGACAAGAAGGCCGTCAACGCCACTGCAAACCGCGAGCAGACCCACAAGAAGGTCTTCAACACGATGTTGCAGTTCATGATCAACTACAACCGGACGTTCGCCGAAAAACACAACGTCAGCGCCGTGCTGGCCAACGAACGTACCACCTACCGTACGACCGACGAACTGGTGAAGGCCTCGCCCAACAACAACGTCATTCCGATCATCATGCTCGGCGACATCAAGGGTTATACGGCCTCCGACAAGCCGCAGGCCCGTGTGGGTTACGTCGCCCGTGTGAACTACAATTTCGACAACCGGTATTACATCGAGTTCTCGGGTCGTTACGACGCTTCGTGGAAATTCATCTCGACCAAGCGCTGGAGCTTCTTCCCCTCGGTTTCGGGAGCGTGGCGCATCACGCAGGAACCGTTCTTCAAGAACAACGTCAAATCGGATGTGCTGAGCGACCTGAAGATCCGCGCCTCGTACGGCGTGGTCGGCGACGATGCCGTGGGCGGCGATTACGACTACGTAGCCGGATACAACAACAATACTTCAATCAGCATCCTCGACGGGGAAGCCGTCGTCGGCATCCGTCCCCGCGGCGAGCCGGTTACGAATGTAAGCTGGATGAAGAACCACTTCACCAACGTCGGACTCGATTTCGGCCTCTTCGGCGGCAAACTCTACGGCAGCTTCGACTACTTCTACCGCAAACGTACGGGCCTGCTGGCTACGCGTAACGACCTGGTGCTCCCGAGCGAGGTGGGCTATTCGCTGGCCAGCGAGAACCTGAATGCCGATGCGCACTACGGTTTCGAGATCGCGCTCAACTACCGCAACCGTTTCGGGCAACTCGGCTTCCAGGTCGGCGCCAACATTTCGTATGCCCGCCGCAAGATGGTCTCGGTCTACAACGAACGTTTCGCCAACTCGCTCCACCGCTACCGCAACGGGCAGGAAGGCCGCTATACTTATGTGAACTGGGGCTACAATACGATCGGCGTGTTCCAGAGCCAGGACCAGATCAACAACTGGCCGGTCAACATCGACGGCAAGGGTAACACCACGCTGCTGCCCGGCGACTTCATCGTCGAGGATGTCAATGGCGACGGACGCATCGACTCGCAGGACGAACGCCCGATTGCCTACCAGGACAACACCTCGGTCGCTCCGCAGCCGATCATCAACGGCGGCCTTACCCTCGGTTTCGACTGGAAAGGCATCGACCTGTCTGCCGATTTCTCGCTGGCCGGAGGCTATGCCTTCACGCCCAACTGGGAGACCCGCTGGCCTTTCCAGAACGGTCGTACGCTGGTGCGCGAAACGCAGTTCAAAAATCGTTGGCGGCACGAGGACCCGTTCGACGCCAACAGCGCCTGGATTCCCGGCGAGGTTCCCGCCCTGCGTTTTACGGCCCGCGAGTATGTCTCCTGGAACCGCAACCTCGACTATTGGACCACCAACGTCGTGGCGTTCCGCCTCCGCTCGCTCGAAGTGGGCTACACGCTGCCTAAGAAATGGCTTGCCGCAGCCCGTATCCAGAAGGTGCGTTTCTATGTGAACACCTACAACCTCTTCTCCATCGACAATGTGAAGAAGTACGGTGTCGATCCCGAGATTGCCGACCGTAACGGTATGCAGTATCCCCAGAACCGGGTGGTCAACATCGGTGCAAACCTGACGTTCTAACTTTAAAACCGAATACTGATGAAAAACTTCAATATATTCCTGTTGGCTGTCCTGCTGCTCTTTACGGGCTGCGATGGCGACGAACATTTCCTGACCAAGTCGCCGACCGATATTTTTGTGGATGAAGATGTCTGGAAGAACGAGGCGCTGATCATGGGCCTGGTATCCGACCTCTATTCCCGCTATGCAGACTACCAGACCGTCGAAAAATGGTATTCGTACTGCGACTTCGACGAGGCCTACTGCTCCAATGCCGTGGACCGCAAGCGCCACCAGAATGCGACGTGGGGCTATGGCGAGCAGGCTTCGTGGGACTATGGTTACGTGCGCCACATGAACCTGTTCCTGCAGAAATGTGCGCGGGCCGATGCCTCGGTCTTTGCGAAAAACAGCCGCGAGCGACTCATGGCTGAGGTGCGTTTCCTGCGTGCGGCCTACTACTTCGCCATGGCGAAACGGATGGGCGGTGTGCCGCTGATCACTGATCCCCTGCAATATGATTACAGCGGCGACGTGACCTACCTCTACCGTCCGCGCAACCCGGAATACGAAGTCTACGATTTCGTGCTCAAGGAGTGCGAGGAGATCAAGACCCTGCTGCCCAATGATCCGTCGACCAAGTCGCGCGCTACGAAAGCTGCTGCACTGGCAATGCGTTCGCGTGCCGCCCTCTATGCGGGTTCGATCGCCCGTTACGGTGCGCTCCGCACGCCCGAGGTGACGCTTCCTGGCGGCGAGGTGGGTATCCCGGCTGAAAAGGCGGACTATTACTACGACATCGCCCTCAAGTCGGCGCAGGAGATCATGACCGACAACCTCTACGACCTCTACAAGAAAAATCCCTCCGACCTTGCCGACAACTTCGCTTCGATGTTCCTCGACAAGTCGGACGCCAACACCGAGGCCATTTTCGTGAAGGATTACCTTTCGCCCAACAAGATTCACAATTATACGGTTTACAGCCTTCCGCAGTCGATGAGCGAATACCCGCGCTACAACGGTTCGCTGTGCGCCACGCTCAACCTCGTACAGATGTACGAACTGCTCGACGGCAACAAGATCGAGCCGCTGAAGATCGGGACGCTCTCCAATCCGGTGTTCTACGACAAACCGGGCGATGTGTTTGCCGGGCGCGATGCACGCCTTGCCGGCACGGTGATCCTTCCGGGAAGTTCGTTCCGGGGTACGCCGGTCGACATCTGGGCAGGCTATGTGACGCTCTCCGGCCAGCTCGTGAGCGGCAACGCCCCCGGCGCCGAAGGCACGCTGCCCGGTACGACCGAGAAGGTGCAGGTCGTCGGCAAGGACGGTCCGTGCGAAGCCGCCGAGTTCAATACGCATACGGGTTTCTACGTCCGCAAGTACAACGATACCAAAGCCGGTTCGGGTGACGAGAAGACGGGCAGCGAGGTGTGGTTCATCCGCTACCGCTTCGGCGAAGTCCTGCTGAACGCTGCCGAAGCCGCATTCGAGCTCGACCAGAGGGGACTGGCCGCGCAATATCTGACACGCCTGCGCGAACGTGCGGGATTCACCAAGGCGCTGACCGAATCGGACATCACGTTCGACCGGATCGTCCACGAACGCAAGGTCGAACTGGCCTACGAAGGCCACGAACTCTGGGATATGAAACGCTGGCGTCTGGCCCACCTCGTGTGGAACGGCCAGAACATGAACGAGACGCCGAGCGATCCCGCTGCCGCTGATGCCGTCAACACGCAGTGCCTGGGCCTCTGGCCGCTGAAGGTGCATGCTCCCGGCCAGCCTGTCAACGGCAAGTGGGTTTTCACGGTGCGTAAACCCAGCCATGTGACTGCTGCGCATCAGTTCCGGATCGGCAACTATTACTCGGAGATCAGTACCACGATCCTGAGCAATAACCCCCAGATCGTCAAACAGCCTAACCAGTAATGAAACACAGACAGATTATGAAAAAGATAATTTATTTGGCAATATGCGCCCTGGCATTGACCTTTGCCGCGTGCGAATACGATAACTACGACGAACCCGGCTCGCGTTTTTCCGGCCGCATCCTCTATAACGGCGAACAGCTCGGCTTCGGCTACAACGAGGTCTACATCGAGCTGTGGGAGCAGGGCAACTGGCAGTTGAAGGAGGCGATCCGTGTGAATGTCAATATCGACGGGACCTTTTCGCAGGTGCTTTTCGACGGCGACTACAAAATGGTCATCCCCAAGTCGGCGCGCCCGTTCCTCGTCGAGCAGGATACCGTCCTGCTGAAAATCCGGGGCAACAAAGAGATGGATATCGAGGTGACACCCTACTATACGATCGAAAACGTGAAGTATAAGTACAACGCCACGGACGACAAGCTGGAATGCACCTGCTCCATTAAGCAGATCGTGACCGATCCCGCGGAGGCCAAAACCGTGAATATCATGCGCGAATATGTCGGCAAGACGGCATACCTCTACCAGGGTTCGCAGATCAACTGGCACACGCTCAATACGCAGAACAATCCCGGCGGAAGCCTCGATAACGTCATTTTCTCGGGCCCTGCGGTCAACAGTTCGAAGCTCCCCACCGCCCAGAACTACATTTTCGGGCGCGTAGCCGTTCAGGTGAACGGTATCTCCCCGATGCTGATGACGCATCCGAAGAAGATAACGTTCAGGTAATTGCCCAACTCGTAAGCCGGGGGAGGCGGAGCAAATCCGCTTTCCCCGGCATACGTAAATCGGTATGAAGCGTATTTTATTGGTTTTGGCCGTGCTGTCGTGCGGCCCGGTGTCGGCCTCGGCCGGAAACCCTTTCCTCCGTACGGGGGAGGAGGCTCCGTTCGTTGTGGCCCACGGCGGATGCAAACACCTGTTTCCCGAAAATACCATGGTCGCCTTCGACGGGGCCGTGGCGCTGGGTGTCGATATGCTCGAAATGGATGTCCGGCTGACGGCCGACAGCATCCTGGTGACGCACCACGACGACACGCTCCGGCGTACGAGCGATGGCGAAGGGCTGATCATGGGTTACACGCTCGAAGAACTGGGCCGCTTCAACTTCGGGGCGAAGTTCGCCGGGCTCGAAAAGAACTATCCCTACCGCGACCGGAAGGTCCGCATCGCGACGCTGGAAGAGGTGCTGTTGAAATACGGGGCCGCCAAACGAATGTTCATCGAGATCAAGGGCGAGGATCAGGAGGGGCTGCACTGCGCCGAAAAACTGGCTGCACTGCTCCGCCGTACGGCGATGGAGGACCGGGTGCTGGTCTCGGCCTTCGACGACCGGATCGTCCGGCATTTCCGAAAAGTCTCGCAGGGCCGCGTGCAAACGGCCATGGGGCGCCGGCACATCCGGCGTTTTGTGGTGTTGAGCAAAATGGGCCTCGGCTTTCTATGGTGCGGGAAACACCGCTCGATGCAGATTCCGGTCCGCTCGGGCAAGACCCGCCTCGACCGGCCCGCGATCGTGCGTACGGCCCACCGCAAGGGGATTTCGGTCTACTACTGGACTATCAATAAAACCGAAGATATGCGGCGCCTGGGCGCCTTAGGCATCGACGGCGTGATTACCGACCGCCCCGACCGCTTACCCGGGGAGTGGGTCAGAACATCGTCTGATTGAACCGCCTGTATTTTTTGGGTGTCTGGTTGTAGAGCGATTTGAAGATTTTGTAGAAATGTCCCAGGTTGGGGAATCCGCAGTTGGAACTGATTTCCTTAATGGGCATGTTCGTGATGATGAGCTGTGTGGCCGCATAACGCATCTTGAGTTCGTTGATCAGTTCGGTCAGCGACTTGCCGAAATGGAGCCGCACGGTCCGGTTGACATAGTCGCCGTTCCGGCCGCAGAGCGCCACGAATCCGGCGCAACCCCGGCAGAACAGGTCGGAGGTCGTGTATTCCTGAATGGCATGCACGAGCCAGACAGGGGTGTCGGCCGGTGTGGACAGGGTTTCATAGAGGGTTATTTGCCGGAACACGGACAGCAGGAGGCTGTCGAGTTCGATGTTGCTGCGCGGATGGCCCATCGTCTCTTCCGCATGCGCCGAAAGTTGGTGAAGGATTTCGGCCGGGAGTTGTATGCGGTAGGGCATCGGCCCTGCCGACCAGAAGTAGTGGGTGCTGTCCGGGAAATAACGTTCGTGGAAGTGGTGCAGCGTTTCGACGGGGAACGCAATATTAATCAGTGTAATTCCCCCCCCCTTGGCCGCCGCATACGTATGTGCATCCTGTGGCCGGATCATGATCAGGTCGCCCGGGCCGATACGCTGGCGTTCGCCGTTGACTAGGTGATACCCCGAGCCTTTTTCGATCCAGAGCAGCTCTGCGTAGTCGTGCGTATGGAAGGAGAGGTCCTGCCGCGAGACGATGTTGACACGGGCCATATGGAATGTTTCGCCCGGGTGGAGGAAACCGGATAGTTCGAAAACGGGAATGTCCATGGGGTTGTAGGTTTTTACAATGTTACGGATAATTTGCGAGAGAACCAAAAAATCGGTACAGAAGAATAAACACAATTATTTACTGCGAATAGATACGGTAAAGCGAGATTGAGATGGAGAATGTAGTGACAGGTATGGTGACCCGGGTGCAGCGGATGTCGATTCACGACGGGCCGGGCATCCGCACGACGGTGTTCCTGAAAGGGTGTAATTTCCGTTGCCGGTGGTGTCATAATCCCGAAACGTGGCGGCGCGAAGCGCAGGTCGAACGGATCGGCGAACGGTGCATTGCCTGCGGCGCCTGTGTGGCTGTTTGCGGTTCGGGGGCCCTGCGGCTGGAAAACGGTGGCCTGTGCTTCGACCGGGAACGGTGCGATGCCTGCGGACGGTGTGCCGATGCCTGCCCCGCACGGGCGATGAACCGCGTGGGGAAAACGATTTCGGTGGATGACCTGATGCAGGATCTGCAACGCGATATTCCTTTTTTCGAGGAGTCGGGCGGCGGCGTGACCATCTCCGGCGGCGAACCCCTGCTGCAACCCGCCTTTGTCCGGGAACTCCTGCGGCGCTGCCGGGCGGAAGGGATTCCGACGGCCCTCGAAACCAATCTCTCCGTGTCTCAGGAGTTGATCGAAGAATTGCTGCCGCTGGTCGGATTGTGGATGTGTGACCTGAAAGCTGCCGGCGACGACCTGCACCGCCGGTGGACCGGGATGTCGAACGCCCGGACCCTTGCCAACCTGCAACTGCTCGGGCAACGGAATGCCCCGCTGATCGTCCGCACGCCCGTCGTGCCGGGCGTGAACGATACGCCCGAAGCCATCGGGGCGATCTGCGACCGGCTGAAAGGCATCGGGAGCCTGCTTTATTACGAATTGCTCGGGTTCCACACGCTCGGGACCGATAAATTTGCCGCCCTGGGCATGGAGAATCCGATGCCTGCGGCGGAGCCTCTGCCGACGGAACGGCTGGAGAGCCTCAGGGCTGTCGCCGCCCGGACCGGAATAACTGTTAAACAAGCCTGAATAGATGAATTACGACCAGAAACTTGCCAACCTGCGTGCCCGTAAATTGCAACAGACACGCGACAAAATCGAGCAGGAGGGCCTGCTCGACGAAGACGACTACGGGCGGATCGTGCCCCCGAAGGGCCTTTGGAATATCCGTCCTAACCACCCGGACGGATCGTTCTATGGTTTCGATGCCTGGGCCGACAATTTTTGCAGCCTGATGGCCGTACATCCGGTCTACGTCGACCCCGACGACGCTTTTGCCGGGCGATGGATGTATTTCATGTCCAAGATGCGCCCCAATAAATGGAATCCGGCGTATCCCTACGACCACCTGAAAGACGCTATCGCCCGTTACGACATTATCTGCGGCATCGGCGACGACGCCCATTTCGCTCCCGACTACCAGCTGGGGCTCGAACTGGGGTGGGGCGGCCTGCTGGACAAGATCGCCGCCTGCCGGAAGCTGAATCCTGCGCCCGAACAGCAGCATTTCTACGATCTCCACGAGCGTGTCGTCCGGAGTGTGCAGGGGTGGATCGAACGCCACATTGCCGAGGCGGAACGCCTGGCGGCCACGGAATCCGATGCCGTGCGGCGCGACAATCTGCTGGCCATGGCGCAGACCAACCGCCGCATCCTCAGCCGTCCGCCCGAAACCCTGCGCGAAGCCTGCCAGTGGATCATCTGGTACCATCTTGCTTCGCGTACGTACAACCGTGACGGGGCGGGCGCCCAGATCGACGCTCTGCTCAGGCCCTATTACGAGCGCGACAAAGCGCTCGGGCTGACCGACGACGAGGCTGTTTATTACCTCGCCTGCCTGCTGATCAACGATCCGGTCTACTGGCAGTTGGGCGGTCCCGATGAAACGGGCCGCGACCAGACCTCGCACATCTCCTTTCTGGTGCTGGAAGCCGCCGGGAAGATTGATACCTCGCTGAATATCACCGTGCGGGTCCACGACGGCCTCGACCCTGCGTTGTTCCATACGGCTGTCGCCTGCCTGATTCGCTACAAGAACGGCTGGCCCCGTTTCTCGGGCGATAAGTCCCTTGTCGAGGGGTTCATGCGCAACGGCTTCAGTGCCGGACTGGCCCGGCGCAGGATCGCCGTCGGCTGTAACTGGATGTCGCTGCCGGGTCTCGAATATACGATGAACGACCTGGTGAAGGTCAACATGGCAAAGGTCTTCGAGGTTGCCTACGACGAACTGTCGGTTGCAGGGGCGAAGCCCTCGACCGAATTGCTCTGGCGCAGCTTCGAACGGCATCTGGGTATCGCCGTCCATACGGCGGCCGAAGGCATCCGCCACCACCTGAAATACCAGAAATACAACGAACCCGAGCTGCTGCTCAACCTGCTGAGCCACGGACCGCTGGAGAAAGGGCGGGATGCCTCGGACGGCGGGGCGCAGTATTACAATCTCTCGATCGACGGCGCCGGACTGGCCGTCGTTGCAGACTCGTTTGCCGCCCTCGAACAGCGTATCGAGCGGGAAGGCCGCCTGACGTGGGAAGAGGTCGGTCGCCACCTGCGCGAGGACTTCGACGGCGAGGGCGGCGTTGCGGTCCGCAAACTGCTGCAATCTTCTCCGCGCTACGGGCAGGAGAACTCCCTCGGCGAAACGTGGGCCCTGCGCGTCAGGGATGCCTTTGTTGAGGCCGTGCGCCGGGAGACGGAGCCCGAAACGGGCCGCATCTTCATTCCCGGCTTCTTCTCGTGGGCCAACACGGTCGGGTTCGGCCTTTCGGTCGGGGCGACCCCCAACGGTCGTAAAGCCACAACGCCCATCTCCCACGGCGCCAACCCCGTCCCCGGTTTCGCGCTCGACGATGCGTCGCTCTCGTTGGCGACCTGCATCGCCCGGATTCAGCCCGGTTACGGCAATACGGCCCCGATGCAGTGGGAGATCGACCCCTCGCTGGCTCGTGAGGACAATGTGGAGTTGATCGGCGCGATCCTCCGCGCCCACTTCAAAATGGGCGGAACGCTGGTAAACGTGAATGTCATGGACAAGCAGACCGTGCTCGCCGCGCATGAAAACCCGGATAAATACCCCGAACTGGTCGTGCGCGTGACGGGCTTCACAGCCTATTTCTCCATGCTGTCGCCCCGGTTCCGGCAGTTGGTCGTCGACCGTATCCTGGAAAATTAACCCAAAAACAGATGATGGAAACCATGAAGATAATTGATGCGTATGATTACGCCGGCACAGGCTACGTCCCGTTCCTGATCGGGGACAAATGGCAGGTCGCCTTTCTGAACTATGCGCCGGAAGAGGCGTTGGAGAGCATCGTAAAACTGGACGTGCACCACTATACCGATGAGGTTTTCGTGTTGCTCGATGGTCGTGCGGCGCTCATTGGCGCACAAATCAGTGACGGCCGGATTGTTTACGAAGCCGTCGATATGCAGCCTATGCAGGCTTATAACATCCGTCGCGAGGTGTGGCATAAGATCGCGATGCAGCCCGGCAGCCGGGTCCTGATCGTCGAGAACAGCAACACCCATCTCGGCGATTTCGAGTTCTACGACCTTTCGGCAGCGCAGATTGCCGCCCTGCGGGAAACGGTCGGCAAAGCATGGAGGCAAAAGTAGCGTTATGGAGACGAATTATCTGGCCGGACTGTCGCTGATTGCGGCAGGAGGCTTGTTCGCCGGGTGTTTTGCGGTTCCTTTCAACCGGAACCGCTCCTGGAAATGGGAAAACAACTGGCTGATATGGAGCTTTGTGGCGCTTGTCGCCGCACCGTGGGCTGTCGCCGCGATGACCGTTCCCGGACTTTCGGGCGTCTATGCTTCGGAACCTCAGTCGCTGGCCGTCGTGGCGTTCTTTGGCCTGATCTGGGGTGTCGGGGCAATCCTTTTCGGGCGGGGCATCGACCTGCTGGGAGTCGGCCTGAGTATGCCTATCATGCTCGGCCTGACCAACGTGATCGGGACGCTGATGCCCGTCGTTCTGCGCGACCCGGGCGAATTGCTGACTTCTTCCGGAATCCGGCTGATCGCCGGGGTGCTGGTGATCGTACTCGGCATCGTCTTCTATTCCCTTGCCGGAAGCCGGAAGGAACGCGATGGCCAGGCCCGCAAAGCGGGCGTTGAGGGCGGTTTTGCGAAAGGCCTGCTGGTTTGTCTGCTGGCCGGGGTGCTGAGCCCGATGGTCAACTTCGCCTTTGTCTTCGGGGCGCCTTTGCAGCAGCAGGCGCTCGCCGCCGGAGCCAATCCCGTGTATACGTCCAATGCCGTCTGGAGCATCGCGCTGACAGCCGGATGTTTTGTGAATGCGGGCTATTGCATCTACCTCCTGCGGAGCCGGAAAACGGGGGCGCTGTACCGCGGAAGCCGATGGGTAAACTGGGCCTGGGCCGTTTTGGCCGGGGTCCTTTGGTACCTGAGTATGATGTTTTACGGCATGGGCGGCAGTTTCCTCGGCGACGCCGGAACGTCGGTCGGATGGGCGCTGATGCAGTCGCTGGCAATCCTGACGGGCAATCTCGCCGGGCTTTTCTCGGGCGAATGGCGCGACGCCTCCCCTGCGTCGCGGCGTACGATGTGGCTCGGACTGGCATGCCTGCTGACCGGGGTTTTCATCGTCGCGTTCAGCCGATAAACATATATTGCGCGCAGGCCGGGATCTGCTGTTCGTGCCGGGCGATTCCGGGATGACCCCGGATGATCGTCTTGTCGCTTGAACCTATAATCCGGTTTTGCCCTGCGCAGCGCCGCCGGCCCCGCAGCAGATGTGCAGGAGCCGGCGGCAGCGTCGGAATCAGTAGCAAAAAGATTCTTTTTTATTTTACCGGAGTTAGGATCGCCGCCCATCCGCCGCCCGGGGCCATGTGGATGGTGATTTTGTCGGTTCCCGTTATGTCGCGTTCGCTGGTGCGGAAGTCCTGCGCATGGCTGTCGGCGTTGACGCCGTCTTCGAATACCTCCATCCGGTAACGGCCTTCGCCGAGGAATCCGAGGTCGAGTTCCAGCGTCCGGTCCGACCAGTCAGTGATGGCTCCGATGTACCATTTGTCGCCGTTGCGGCGGGCTATGGCGACGTATTCGCCCGCCGAGGCATGCAGCGCTGCGGTCTGGTCCCACACGGTGGGAATGGCGGCGATGAATCCCGTGAATTCGGGCGTGTGCAGGTAGTGCGACGGCGAGTCGCAGAGCATTTGCAGCGGGCTTTCGAAGATGACGTAGAGCGCCGCCTGGTGAGCCCGCGTGCCCTGGCTCATCGGGTGGCTCCAGTTGATCGCAAAATCCTGTTTGGTGGCGTTCTGCGTCGCTCCGGGCGTGTAATCCATCGGCCCGGCGACCATGCGCGTAAAGGGCAGCGTGCAGTCGTGGGCGGGTGAAATATCGGTCGAGCATTTGTCGTTCTCCATGCCGTAAACCCCTTCGAACGTCATCACGTTGGGATATTTGCGCTGTAATCCCGCGGGTTTGAACGACCCGTGGAAATCGACCAGCAGTTTGCGGTCGAAGCAGGCGCGCGCGATTTCTTCGTAAAAGCGGACCATCTCCTGGTCGGAACGCTGCATGAAGTCGATCTTGATGCCCTCGACGCCCCAGTCGCGGTAGGTGTCCAGAATACCTTCGAGGTCCTTCTTCATCGGGTTCCAGAGGGTCCAGAGAATCACCCTGACGCCCTTTTCACGGCCATAGCGGATCAACTCCGCGAGGTCGACCTCCTTGCGGGGTTCGCGGATATTGAGCGTGCTGACCGACCAGCCTTCGTCCAGCAGGATGTACTCGATGCCGTATTTCGCGGCGAAGTCGATGAAATATTTGTAGGTCTCGGTGTTGATTCCGGTTTTAAAATCAACTCCGTAAAGGTTCCGCGAATTCCACCAGTCCCACGAAATCTTACCCGGGCGTATCCACGAGGTGTCGCCTCCGACCGACGGCGACGCCAACTGGTAGGCGAGGTAATTTTCCAGCAGCGAACGGTCGTCCGGGTCGATGGTCATCAACCGCCACGGGAACGTCCGCGAGGCTTCGGTACGGGCGATGTAGGAGGCTTTTTTCACGAACTCTTCGTTGCGGTCGGAACCCTCCCGAAGGCGGCTTTCGAGCACCACGGGCGGAAATTGGGCGTGGAGTTTCTGCCCCTCGCCCCCGAACAGGAACATGCAGGGATACTCTTCGAGGTCGGTTTCGGTGATGACCATGCGCGTACCCTTCGGCGAGGTGAAGTAAACCGGCAGGTAGGCGTATTTCTTCGTTTCGAGCTCCGTCAGGCGCTTGCGGTCGAAGAATGCCTCGCAGTGGGAGATGAAGTCGGGATTCTCCTCGCGGGGCCAGAGCGTCTGGCAATCCTCCGAGAAGTTGAATTCCGCGGTCTCCGTTTCCACATCGGCCGTGCCTTTGCGTGCCGTTTCGAAACGGTAGGCCACGCCGTTGTCGTAGACCCGGAACCGCACGGCCCAGTCGCCCCGGAAGCTGATCAGCAATTCGTTGCAGCGGTCGTGCAACTCCCTGAATTTGGTGGGGACCTCCGCTTCGCTGCGGACATCTATCGCGCGTGTCGCGGTGCGCCGCACGGCGGGATTCACGCCGAACGGCTCTGCTCCGGCCAGCTTCAGGCCGATGCGGCTGGCGCCGAGCAACGGCTCGCCTTCGCGTGAGACGCTCCACGTAAGTTCGGGCGCAGTCGCGACTGTCACCGCGATCTTTCCGTCGGGCGACGTTACGGTATACGCTTTGGCTGCGGCTGTGCCGAATCCCGCAAGGAGTGCGGACAGCAGAATAAGGAATTTCTTCATCGTTGTTTTGGGGGTATTTTGTTCCGCTTCATTTCCGGTAATTATCATCCTAATCTCCGGGTTATATATAGATTCTAAATAAAATAATATTTAATCGCTGGCAAATGTAATAATAAATATTATTATCGCGGTTGGTTTTGTGGGCTAATTTTATCTATAATTGCTTTGTTTAAAAGAAAATTACGTTCGCTTTGGCTGTCGAAATAGTCTAATTCGTCCACGTTAGTAAATAATTCGGTGTGTAGTCCGTGTGTATGGTGAATTTTATTACGAATTTATCCCCTTGTTTGTATTTTCTTTGTTTTGCTTGGCTTGTTCGTGAATTATTTTTATCTTTACCTCTTGAATAAGCGTATAAACGAAAAACCAGCATACAGACATGACTAGTTCGTTTCTGAAAGAGGCTACGGAGGGCAACAAAAATGCGATCCTCAAACAGCAGATCATCTGCCAGTATATTTTCGGCGGCGATTCGAGCATCACCGACCTGAGCAAGGCCGTGAATCTCAGCGTGCCGACCGTGACGAAGCTGATCGGAGAACTGATCGACGAAGGCTTCGTCCACAACTTCGGCGAGCAGGGTACAGCCGGCGGTCGCCGCCCCAATATCTACGGCCTGAACCCTTATGCGGGCTATTTCATCGGCGTCGACATCCGCAAGGATTCGGTGGTGATGGCGGTCGTCAACTTCAAGGGGCAGCTGATCGACGAGACGACGGTGGATTTCCTGATGGACAACGACCCCCGTTCGCTCGACCGGCTCTGCGAAGTGATCCAGGATTTCATCCATACGCACAAGATCGCGACCGACAAGGTGCTGGCCATCGGCGTCAACATTTCGGGCCGGGTCAACTCCCAGACGGGATACAGTTACAGCTATTTTTTCGTCGAGGAACAGCCGCTGACGATGCTGCTCGAAGAGCGCCTGGGCAGCACGGTCTATATCGAGAACGACACCCGTGCGGCTACCTATGGCGAATATATGTACGGCGATGCCCACAACGAGCAGACGATGCTCTATATCAACGCCAGCTGGGGCCTGGGCCTGGGCATGATCATCGACGGCAAGATTTTCTACGGCAAGTCGGGGTTTTCGGGCGAGTTCGGCCATTTCCCGCTGCTCGACAACGAGATCATCTGCCGCTGCGGTAAGCGGGGCTGCCTCGAAACCGGGGCGTCGGGCTCGGCCATGCACCGCATTTTCCTCGAAAAACTCAAGCAGGGGCGCGTTTCGATGCTCTCCGAGAAGTTCAACAAGGGCGAGGAGATCACGCTCAACGACATCCTCGACGCCTTGCAGAAGGAGGACGTGCTGGCCATCGAGACGCTCGACGCCGTGGGACATACGCTCGGCAAGGCCATCGCGGGACTGATCAATATGTTCAACCCCGAAATGATTGTCATCGGCGGTACGTTGTCCGTGGCCAAGGAGTACCTGATGCTTCCCGTGCGCAACGCCGTCAACAAATATTCGCTGATGCTGGTCAACAAGGACACGCAGATCAAACTCTCGACGCTCGGCGAACGTGCCGGGGTGATGGGCGCCTGCCTGTTGGCCCGGAGCAAGTCGCTCGGGCTGTTCTGATGCGGTGTGCAATACGATAAAACACCCGGACTTCGCCAGAGGTCCGGGGTTTTTATTTCCGGGTGAATGCGCAATCGCGACCGAGCAAAATAATCCTGCGAGGTTGCCATCGCAGAACAATGATCCGGAAACGCTTCGATTTTTGCGGGAAGCAGGCAACAAGGGCGACTTGCCGTTCGTTTTGTAGTTGTGCGCCTGCTCCATTTGTGC
>JAEZTA010000186.1 GCA_023443765.1 Bacteroidota bacterium
GGGCATACAACTCCCGGAGCCGTTCGCTGCGTTCGGGGTCCTCGTCGGCAATCCCCGGGCAGTCGGCCAGCGGCACATTGCCCGCATAACGGCGGTTGCGGCGGTAATAGGAGATGCAGGTGTTCAGCCCGACGCGGTAGACCCACGACGACGCTTTGGACCGGCCTTCAAACCCGCCGAACCCCTGCCACAGGTTGATCAGCACATCCTGGTAGAGGTCGTCGAAATCGGCGCTGTCCACGGCATAGAGGTAACAGATTTTGCCGATGATGCGCCGGTGTTCGCGGACGAAAACTTCGAAATCATACTGTTTGCCCATTCTGAAACTGGTTTTACCCATAAGACGCAAAAGAGACGGAATAGTTGCAATGCCTGTAAAAAAAGTGTCGGAAATTTCACCCGGCGCTCCCATGTTGCGGCGCCCGGGTCAAAAAAATCCCCGGATGGACGCTCCTCTGCGGGCATTCCATTCGGGGATTGGAGGGATGTGCGGCCGACGCGCCGCGATTGCAAAATGCTATTTTCCCAGCATCTTCTTCACTTCCGCAGCAACGGTCACCCCATTGTAGCCGAACTTCTCGTCCAGCACTTTGTAAGGAGCCGACCAGCCGAAGTGGTCGAGGCCGTGGATCACACCGTTTTCGCCCACGAGACCCAGCAGGTTCACCGGAAGGCCCGAGGTCATGCCGTAGCGCGGGATGCCCACAGGCAGGATGCTCTCCTGGTAGGAACGGGGCTGGTCGCGGAACAGACCTTCGCTCGGAATGTCCACCACGCGGACCGGAATACCCTCGGCAGCCAGCAGTTCGGCGCCCTCAACGAGCGTCGCAACCTCCGAACCCGTAGCGATCAGTACCGCGGCGGGTTTGGCGGCATCGACGACCACATAACCGCCCTTGGCAATCTGCGCGGCCTCCTCGCGGCGGCTGGCGCCCAGCGTCGGCAGGGTCTTGATGTCCTGGCGCGAAAGCACGAGCGCCACAGGACGATGCTCCTCCACAGCCAGCTTCCATGCCATGACAGTCTCGTCGCCGTCGGCGGGACGCAGCACGAGCATCGAACGCTCGTCGTGGTGGTTTTTCAGATGCTCCATCAGGCGAATCTGCGCTTCGTGCTCGACGGGCTGGTGCGTAGGTCCGTCCTCGCCCACGCGGAACGAGTCGTGCGTCCAGACATAAACCACATGCAGGCGCATCAGCGCCGAGAGGCGCACGGCCGGTTTCATATAGTCGGAGAAGACGAAGAACGTGCCGCCGACCGGAATCACGCCGCCATGCAGCGCCATACCGTTCATCACGCAGGCCATCGTCAGTTCCGAGACGCCCGCCTGGAAGAATTTTCCGGAGAAGTCGCCCTTCGTGAACGCCTTGGTTTTCTTGAGGAATCCGTCGGTCTTGTCCGAGTTCGAAAGGTCGGCCGACGCAACGATCATGTTGTCGATCTTCTCGGCATAGACGCCCAGCACCGTTGCCGATGCGGCACGTGTAGCCACGTTGGGCTTCACTTCGATGGACTTATAGTCAATTTCGGGGAGTTTTCCCGAAAGGAATTCGTCGAGTTTGCGCGCCAGGTCCTTGTGCTCGCTGCGCCACGACTTTTCGACAGCGGCCTGCTTTGC
Source organism: Bacteroidota bacterium (assembly GCA_023443765.1). GTDB lineage: Bacteria > Bacteroidota > Bacteroidia > Bacteroidales > Rikenellaceae > Alistipes. Next base: position 1,619 of record JAEZTA010000186.1, read on the forward strand.
AGCCCACTCCCGGAGCGACTCGCGGCGTTCGGCGAACACCTCGCGGCTCTCTTCGAACACGGCGAACGGATTTTCGGGATCACCGCCCAGGTTGGTGATCGTGGCGGCAATATCGGCTCCGGCAGCCGTCAGCGGCTGGCCGTGGGTCGAAACCTTATCCTCGAAGCACTCCCCGGCGGGGCCTTTGGCGCCTTTGCCCATAATCGTACGACCGATGATCAGCGTCGGACGCTCCGTCTCGCTCTCGGCGGCAACCAGCGCTTCGCGCAATTCGTTGATGTTGTGTCCGTCGACCGACAGCACGTTCCAGCCCCACGCCTCGTACTTCATGGCTACATTCTCGGTCATCACCTCATCGACCTTGGTCGAAAGCTGGATGTTGTTCGAGTCGTAGTACATCACGAAGTTCGACAGGCCCAGGTGCCCGGCGATGCGGCCCACGCCCTGCGAAATCTCCTCCTCGACAGCGCCGTCGGAGATGTAGGCATAGGTCTTGTGCGCCATCCATCCGCCGAAGCGGGCGACCATGAAACGCTCTGCAATGGCAGCTCCCAGGGCCATGGCATGACCCTGACCCAACGGACCCGACGTATTCTCCACACCGCGCATCACATCCACCTCGGGATGGCCCGGCGTCACGCTGCCCCACTGGCGCAGCGACTGCAAATCCTCAGTCGAATAGTGTCCGGCCAGCGACAGCGCCGAATAGAGCATCGGCGACATGTGGCCCGGATCGAGAAAGAACCGGTCGCGGTAGGGATAAGCCATATTATCGGGATCGTAACGCAGGAACTCGGCGAAAAGCACCGTAATAAAATCCGCGCCACCCATGGCTCCGCCGGGATGGCCCGACCTGGCCTTCTCGACCATCGCGGCCGACAGGATGCGGATATTATCGGCAACACGCGTAAGTTTAGAATTCGTTGTAGACATGGAGTTAGTGTTTTTATGGGTTTATGCTATTTATTTTCGGCAAAGATAGCCAAAAAGAAATTATCCAACTTGCTTAAGCTCTAAAATATTTGCTTTTTCTATCTTTTTCTTTGCATAAGGCAAAGTAACGGTAAATTTCCGGGCATCGGACGAAGGGATATCGAACATCGTATCCATCATGATCGCCTCGCAGATCGAGCGCAGTCCGCGGGCGCCGAGCTTGAACTCGACGGCCTTGCCGACGATGTAATCCAGCACGTCGTCCTCGAACGTAAGTTTCACGCCGTCGAGTTCGAACAGGCGTTTGTACTGCTTGACGATGGCGTTCTTCGGCTCGGTGAGGATCGAACGCAGCGCTTCGCGCTCCAGCGGCTGCATGTAGGTCAGCACCGGGAGGCGTCCCACCAACTCGGGGATCAGGCCGAACGACTTGAGGTCCTGCGGCGTAACGTACTGCATCAGGTTCGAACGATCGACCGGATCGGCGCTCAGCCGTCCGTAGCCCATGCCGCGGGTGTTCAGGCGCTGGGCGATCTTCTTCTCGATACCGTCGAACGCACCGCCGCAGATGAAGAGGATGTTGCGCGTGTCGACCTGGATGAATTTCTGCTCGGGGTGCTTGCGACCGCCCTGGGGAGGCACGTTGACCACCGTTCCTTCGAGGATTTTTAGCAGGGCCTGCTGCACGCCCTCGCCCGAAACGTCGCGCGTGATCGAGGGGTTGTCGCCCTTGCGCGCGATCTTGTCGATCTCGTCGATGAAAACGATGCCGCGCTCGGCCTGCTCGACATTGTAGTCAGCGACCTGCAACAGCCGCGAGAGGATGCTCTCGACATCCTCGCCCACGTAACCCGCTTCGGTCAGGACGGTTGCATCGACGATCGTAAACGGCACTTTCAATAACTTGGCGATCGTGCGGGCCATCAGCGTCTTACCCGTACCGGTGGGACCCACCAGCACGATGTTCGACTTGTCGATCTCGACCTCGTCCTCCTTCGGGGCGTAGAGCAGTCGTTTGTAGTGGTTGTAGACCGCTACCGACATATACCGCTTCGCAGCGTCCTGTCCGATGACGTACTGGTCGAGGAACTCCTTGATCTGCGCCGGTTTCAGCAACTCCTCCATTTTGAGCGGGGCCGCTGTCGGACGCCGCCCCTGCTCGGAGGCGATGTCGTTGTCGACGATGATCTTATAGCCGTTCTCGATACATTTGTTGCAGATGTTCGCGCCGTCCGAGCCCTGGAACATGATTTCCACGTCCGAGCGCTTGGCGCCGCAGAACGAGCAGCAGTCGCCGCCGTTCTTATTGCTGTTCTTGTTCTGTGCCATGCGGTTTATTTATCACGTTTGGAGAGTACCTCGTCGATCAGGCCGTATTCCTTCGCCTCCCTGGCCGACAGCCAGTAGTCGCGGTCGGCGTCCTTCTCGATCTTCTTAACCGAGACGCCCGAGTGTGCCGAAAGTATCTCGTAGAGTTCGCGTTTGGTTTTCAGAATCTCGCGCGCCGTGATTTCGATGTCCGACGCCTGCCCCTGCGCACCGCCCAGCGGCTGGTGGATCATCACCCGCGAGTGCGGCAGCGCCGAACGCTTGCCCTTGGCGCCCGCCGTGAGCAGCACCGCCCCCATCGAGGCCGCGAGACCCGTGCAGATAGTCGCCACGTCGGAGTTGACGAGCTGCATCGTGTCGTAGATGCCCAGTCCGGCCGAAACCGACCCGCCGGGCGAGTTGATATAAATCTGGATGTCCTTCTCGGGGTCAACCGATTCGAGGAACAGCAGCTGGGCCTGGATGATGTTGGCCGCGTCGTCGTAGATCGGCGCACCGAGGAAGATGATGCGGTCCATCATCAGGCGCGAGAAAACATCCATCGTAGCGATATTGAGCTGACGCTCCTCGATGATCGTAGGCGACACATAGGCCGCGCTTATCGACTGGAAATCGTGGAGTTTCAGCGAACTGATTCCACAATGACCTTTTGCGTACTTTTCAAATTCTGACATAGTCTTAATACGGGTCCGGCGAGTTTCTGGTTTTACAACTCCCGTGGCAGATTTTCCTATGGAACTCGCCGGACCCGCATTACGGCGTTTTAACGCCGTGTTCCATATTTAAAATCCCCCGGGCCCCCTTTGTAAAGGGGGACACCTATCCAATAAATCAGACAGGCCTTGCCAATTTTAAATTAAAAAAGGACTTTGCAAACATCACGCCTGCAAAGTCCAAAGATACAAAAAATCCGCGAATACTAAAGCTCCTTCGCCAATTTAGCGAAATCGTCGGCAGATACGGCTTTTTCAGTTACTTTAATCTTCGATTTGATAGCCTCCACGACCTTCACTTCGTAGAGCTTCTCGTAAATCTTCTGGCCCTGCTCCTTGTCGGAGAGGATCTTCTCGGCATAACCTTCGAGCATATCGTCCGGAGCCGACGGCATGCCGTACTGTGCAAACTGCGCAGCAGCCAGCGCCTTGGCCTCGGCCAGCGCCTCCTCCTTCGTCACGGAGAGGTTATCGGCCTTGATGAAGTGCTTCTGGAGGTAGTTCCAGGTAAACATCGTCAGGAACTGGTCGAAATCCTTCTCGATGTCCTCCATCGAGAACTTACCCTCGTTGATCGTGTAGAGCCAACGCTTGAGGAACGTGACGGGCATCTTCAGCCCGGCCTTCTTCACGACGAAATCGCGCAGTTGCAGCGTGAAGAGGTAGTCGCTCTCACGGCGCAGTTCGGCCTCGATCTGGGCGTCGATGAACTTGTCCAGCCCGGCCTCGTCGGTGACGTTGCCCGCGGGGAATGCCATCTTGAAGAACTCCTCGTTCAACTCCGGCTCGGCGAACTTGCGGATCTTGGTGATCTCCAGTTCGAATTCGGGGTTGATGCCTTCCAGTTCGTCCTCCTTCACCTGCAGGCAGGCGGCACGCTGGGCGGGGTTTTTATAGAGTTCGTTGAGATTCACCTTCATCTTCGCGCCGACCTTCTTGCCGATGAAAGGCTTGCGATCGGCCTCGTCCATCGAAATCAGGCCCACGTAAGCGTCCGCAACGTTCATCTCGCCGTTGTCGAGCGTCACCGACAGCGCCTCGTCCGAAGTCACCTTCTCGGCGTCCACCAGGCGGCCGAAGCGGCGCAGGTAGTTGGCGCGGTAGTCGTCGTGCATCTTCTTGTCGACCTTGATCTTGTTGTAGGTCAGCTTATCCTTGTCAGAGAACTCCAGCTTGATCTCGGGAGCCTCGCCGATCTCGAATACGAATTCGAACTCGGTGGCGTTGTCGAAATCGAAATCGCCCTGCTGCTCCGAGGGGATCACGTCGCCCAGGTAGTCGATACCCTCCTTCTGGAGGTATTCGAAGACGGAGTTCGAAGCCAGACGGTACGACTGCTCAGCCAGGACGCCCTTGCCGTACATCTTCTTGACGATGCCCATGGGGACCATGCCCGGACGGAAGCCGGGGATGTTGGCCTTGCGCTTGTACTCGCGCAGGGATTTTTCGACCTCCTGCCCGTAATCCGACTCGCCGACGGTTACCCGGATCAGCGAGCTATTCTCTTCGCGTTGTTCTCTTACGATGTTCATAATGAATGTGATCTATTTGTTATTCTTCAATTTTTTACTCAGAATCGGGTGGCAAAGATACAAAATTATTCGCTTTCCGGCAAGATATTCCGTATATATATAATGAAATTATGATATATGGTTTGCTTTTCGTACCTTTGTAAGCTATTTTGTTGCGAATTCAATGAAAACGACCCCGATACTTCTGTTTTCCGCCCTGCTGCTGACCGCATGCGGCGGCCCGGCGGCGCGCGCCAAACGCTCCGGCGAAAAGGCGCAGACCGCTGCCGTGCAGGTCGAACCCAAAGCGTACACCTACCGCATCGTAGCGACCTATCCCCACTCGACGACGGCCTACACCCAGGGGCTGCAATACGTCGACGGGCAAATGTGGGAAGGCACGGGGCAGCACGGCGAATCGGTCGTGCAGCGGATCGACCTCGCAACGGGAAAGACCGACGTGGTGGTGCGCCTGCCCCGTTCGGAGTTCGGCGAAGGCATCACCCTGCTGGGCGATCGTCTCTACCAGCTGACCTGGCAGTCGAACACGGCGCACGTCTACGACCTGACCAAAGGGTGCGAAAAAATCCGCGACCACCGCTATCCGGGCGAAGGCTGGGGGCTGACGACCGACGGGGAGAAGCTCTACATGTCGGACGGCACGGCGAATATCTACACCATCGACCCCGCGACCTTCCGCCGCGAAAAGCGCACGACCGTGACCTACAAGGG
>JAEZTA010000013.1 GCA_023443765.1 Bacteroidota bacterium
ATGCCCACGGGCGGCGGAAAGTCGCTCACCTATCAGGTTCCGACCCTCGCCCGCGAAGGCGTGTGCATCGTCGTCACGCCGCTCATCGCCCTGATGAAAGACCAGGTCGACCGGCTCCGGGCACGCGCCGTTCCCGCTGTGGCGATCCATTCGGGGCTGTCGCCGCGCCAGATCGACATCGCGCTGGATAACTGCGCCTACGGCGACGTGAAGTTCCTCTACGTGGCTCCCGAACGGCTGGCCACCGAGGCATTTCGCCTGCGCGTCGTGCGCATGAACGTCACGCTCATCGCCGTCGACGAGGCCCACTGCATTTCACAGTGGGGCTACGACTTCCGCCCTTCGTACCTGCGCATTGCCGAGTTGCGCGAAAAGCTCCCGGGAGTTCCCGTGCTGGCGCTCACCGCCTCGGCTACAAAACTGGTGGCCGACGACATCATGCGCCACCTCAAATTCGCCGAACCGCACATCCTGCGCAGCAGTTTCGCGCGTCCCAACCTCTCGTACAGCGTCCGCCATACCGACGACAAGAACGGCCAGCTGCTCCGGCTGGTGCACAACGTCCCCGGCACGGGCATTGTCTACGTGCGCACACGGGAAGGCACCGAACAGGTCGCCGACTTCCTGCGCCAGGAAGGGGTGACGGCGGCCGCCTACCACGGCGGCCTGGGCCACGCCGAACGGTCGCTGCGGCAGGAGGAGTGGCTCTCGGGCAAGACGCGCGTGATGGTGGCCACCAACGCCTTCGGCATGGGTATCGACAAACCCGACGTGCGGTTCGTGGTCCATTACGCCATGTGCGACTCGCTCGAAAGCTACTACCAGGAGGCAGGCCGCGCAGGCCGCGACGGACAGCGGGCCTACGCCCTGCTGCTGGTCGCCTCGGACGACAGCGACCGCATCTCGCGGCGTTTCGAACTCGAATTTCCCCCGCTCGAAAAGATCAAGGATATTTACGAACGGGTCTGCTCCTACCTGCAGATTGGCATCGGCGACGGCGGCGAAGCATCGCTGCTGTTCAACATCCACGACTTCTGCGCCCGCGAACACCTCTATTCGGGAACGGTCCAGAGCGCCCTCAAACTACTCCAGCAGAACGGCTACATGACCCTCACCGACGCCCAGGAGAATCCCGCGCGAATCATGTTCTGCGTCAGCCGCGACGAACTCTACAAGCTCCGCGTGCAGCGCGACGAACTCGACCACTTCATCCGCACCCTGCTCCGGCTCTACAACGGGGTTTTCACCGAGTTCCGCCCCATCGACGAGGGCGAACTGGCCACCTGGAGCGGCTATACCGTCGAGCGGGTCAAGGAGCTGCTGAAACGCCTCTGGCAGCTGCGCGTGATCCGCTACGTCCCCTCGAACCGCTCGCCGATCCTCTTTATGAACGAGGAACGCCTGCCGCGGGCCGACCTCTACATCGCCCCCGAAACCTACAAGCGGCGGCAGGAGCTGATGCGCGAACGCTTCGAACAGATGATCGCCTACGCCGCCAACGAGGAGCAGTGCCGCAGCATCGTGCTGGAGAAATATTTCGGCGAAGAGACCCCCGCGCCGTGCGGGGTCTGCGACGTATGCCTGGCCCGCAAACGCGCCGCGAAAGCCGCCGAACGGGACCCCGGTACGCCCGGCGCCCCGGCAACAGGCCCCGAAACGTCCCTGCGCGAAAAGCTCCTGGCACGCCTCGCCCGCTCCCCGGCCGACCCGCGCCAACTCGTCGACGAACTGGCCTGTTCCCCCGACCGGCTGGCCGAAGTCGTGCGCGAACTGCTCGGGGAAGGCAAAATCGCCACCGGCAAAGAAGGAATATTGAAACTTTTTCCGTAATTTTGCAGGAACATCTGTCCAATGACTACAGTAAACAATTTCATCGATAAAATCAGCAACGAGCAAACCGCCCTGCTCCCGGCCGTCGAGTTCCGGGGAGAAATCCGCATCGTCGAGCAGGAGCGCGACATCGCCGAGGCCTGCAAACTGCTCGCCGCGCAGCCTGTCATCGGCTTCGACACCGAGACACGCCCTTCGTTCCGCCCGGGCGTAACGTTCCGCGTATCGCTGTTGCAACTCTCCACGCCGAAGGTCTGCTTCCTGTTCCGACTCAACAAGATTCCGCTCGCCAAACCGATCCTGCAACTGCTCGAAGACAAAAAGGTCCTCAAGATCGGCGCCGACGTAGCGGGCGACCTGCGCTCGCTGCGCCAGATTCGCCACTTCCGCGACGGAGGCTTCGTCGATCTGCAAAGCATCGCCTCCGAATGGGGCATCGGAGAGAAGAGCCTGCGCAAACTCTCGGCCATCGTGCTGGGACAGCGCGTCTCGAAGGCCCAGCGGCTGAGCAACTGGGAAGCCACGACCCTCACCGACAAACAGCAGCTTTACGCCGCCACCGACGCATGGGTCTGCACCCGCATCTACGAGCAACTGCTCCGCACACCGAAAAAACCGATCCGTAAATGATACCGCAAATTTACCTGCGCAAAGGCAAGGAGGAATCGCTCCTGCGCCGCCACCCGTGGATTTTCTCGGGAGCCATCGACCACATCGAGGCCGAAGAAGAGTCCGATTTCGCCGAAGGGGCCCTCGTCGAGGTCTACACCCGTTCGGGCGACTTCATGGCCTTGGGCCACTACCAGATCGGATCGATCGCCGTGCGCATCCTCACGTTCGAACGCGAGGCGATCGACCAGACGTGGTGGAACCTCCGGGTCGCCATCGCCTACGATGTCCGCCGCACGCTCGGCCTTACGGACAACCCCTCCACAACCTGCTACCGCCTCATCCACGGCGAGGGCGACTCGCTGCCGGGGCTTATCGTCGACATCTACGGCTCGACAGCCGTCATCCAGTGCCACTCGGCGGGCATGTACCACGCCCGGCTCCAGGTTGCCGAAGCGCTGCGCTCGGTCTACGGCGAACGCCTCACGGCCATCTACGACAAATCGTCGCAGACGCTCCCCTTCAAGGCTGCCCTCGGAGCCGTCGACGGCTACCTGTGGGGATCGTCGGACCACGCTTCGCACATCGTCATGGAGAACGGCGAACAGTTCTATGTCAACTGGGAGAAGGGCCAGAAAACGGGCTTTTTCCTCGACCAGCGCGAAAACCGCCAGTTGGTGAAACGCTACTCCAAAGGCCGCACCGTGCTCAACACATTCTGCTACACGGGCGGATTCTCGGTCTACGCGCTCTCGGGCGGCGCTGAGAAGGTCTGCTCGGTCGACTCCTCGGAGCGTGCCGTAGCCTTGGCCACGGAGAACATGGAACTCAACTTCGGCAAAGGCGCCGAATGCTGCGAAATCGCCGCCGACGCCGTGGACTACCTCAAAGACATCGGTGACAAATACGACCTGATCATCCTCGATCCGCCGGCCTTCGCCAAACACCACAAGGTGTTGGGCAACGCCATGCAGGGTTACAAGCGGCTCAACGCCCGGGCCCTGTCGCAGATTCGCCCCGGGGGCATCCTCTTCACGTTCTCCTGCTCGCAGGCTGTGTCGAAGGAGCTGTTCCGCACGACGGTCTTCTCCGCCGCCGCCATCGCGGGCCGCAAGGTGCGCATCCTGCACCAGCTGACCCAGCCCGCCGACCATCCGATCAACATCTACCACCCCGAAGGGGAATACCTCAAGGGACTGGTATTGTACGTGGAATAAACAACCGGGTGCAATCACATGACCCGTTCCGCGCTACCGACTGCCGCCGTCGCCGCCTGCGGCAGCGCATCCAAATCCGACGCCACCCCAAACCCCTCCCCCAGGGAGGGGATTAATTGAAACTACTATGAAAAAACCACTCATTACCACCCTCTTTGCGCTCACCCTCGTCCTCGCGGCCGGGGCGCAGAGCCGCACCGAAGTCTACACCTTCCCGAGCAAAATCCTCGGAACCGAAAAAAGCTGCACGGTCTACCTGCCCGACGGTTACGACCGCTCGCAGGAGTCCTACCCCGTGCTCTACCTGCTCCACGGAGCCGGCGGCTGCCACAAGGACTGGACCGAGAAAGGCTACATGCGCCGCATCACCGACGAAGCCATCGCCGCAGGCATGGCCCGGCCGATGATCGTCGTCATGCCCGACGCCTCCGGCGAAGGCGAGAACTATGCAGGCCTGCACATGGGCTATTTCGACGTTCCGGGCTGGAACTACGAACAGTTCTTCTTCCAAGAATTCCTGCCCTCCGTCGAGGCGAAATACCGCATCACGGCCGACAAACAGCACCGCGCCATCTCGGGCCTCTCGATGGGCGGCGGCGGTTCGGCAGTCTATGCCCTGCGCCACCCCGAACTCTTTGGCTCGGCCTGCCCGATGAGCGGCCTGTTGGACGCATTCCCCGGCCCGCGCGACTACGACAACGCATTCCAGAAATCCGTCGCGGACAACTCGGCCGTCGTGATGCTGCGCAACATGCCCGACGAACAGCTGGGCAACGTACGCTCGGTGCGCTGGTGGGTCGACTGCGGCGACGACGATTTCCTCTGGAAGTCGAACGTCGACTTCTACTCGCTCATGCGCGAGCGGAACATCCCTGTGCAATACCGCATGCGCGACGGCGGCCACACGTGGCGCTACTGGGAGACCGTGCTGCCCGACGTGCTGACCTTCGTTTCGACCGGATTCGGCAAATAGCCGCCCGCAAACCCGACAAAAAAAAGGTCCCGGAATATTCCGGGACCTTTTTCTATTTCACCTTTTCGAAGACGTAGACTTCGTGAACCTCGCCGTCGTAACCCGGGTAAAATCCCCGGGGCATCCCGAGCACGATCCGCGCCCCGCGGTTGGCCAGCACCAGCAGGTCATCCGTCGCAGGATCGATGGCCAGCCCCTCGATCTCGCCCGTCCGGCGGAAATCGTCCATCGAACGAAACGGCAATACCGTGGCATAGGATTTCCCGTCGCGCAGGTCAGCCACGTAGAGGTTGTCCGGCTCGTCGAGATCGGCATCCCCGTCGTCCGCAGAGATCAGCATGCGGCCGTCGACCATGAAAATCCCCTGCTGCCACTGCGGCACAGGACGCAGGTGCACCTTGCGGACATACTTGCCCGTCTTCCGGTCGTACCCGTAAATATAGCGGCCGTCGACCCAGTCGGCCATCCAGACCATGTCGCTATCCCGATCCACCGCCAGCCCGCACACCTCGACCTGCCCCGATTCGGGTTCCCAGTCGATCGAGCGTTTCCATTTGAGGTTGTCGGCATCGTAGACCGCCACCTGGATATTCTCGCCGCGACCGTCGTTGAAGGTCTCGATACCGGCATATATCTCCCCGTCCCAAACGTCGATGTCGCCGATGTGGTTCGCCGCCAGCGGCAACCCTTCGAACGGATGTTCGTTCTTAGCCACCAGCCGCCCCTGCTTGTCGTACTTGTAGAGCGCCGTGCTGCCCGAAACATAGTAGTAGGCCGAATCGGCGGCAATTCCCTGCCGCCCCTCGACGGGAATCACCTCCTTGAGGCGGTACTCCGTCCCCAGCGTCTGCGCTGCGAGCGGCACTGCGGCCCCCAGCAGTAAAGTCAGCATCAAAATTCGTTTCATAGCGATTTTGTTTATGTGTTCTCCGGCAAAAACAGGGCCGGAGCAGTTTCCCAACGTGGAATCCGCTCCGGCCCGTGTTCAAAGCGGCGTTCCGCTTATTTTTTCTTCGTGCGCTGCTGGGCCTCCTGCTGACGCATCAGCTCCTCGTAGCGCTGCTGGAATTTCGATTTCTTGCCCTTCGACTTCTTCGCGGCATTCGCCTGCATGATCGCATGGATCTTGTTGTCGTCGACCATACGGCGGATGACGAGCGTCTGCCCGATGGTGAAGAGGTTCGACAGCAGGTAGTAGTAGCACAGGCCGCTCGAATAGCTGTTGAACCAGAAGAGCATCATGATCGGCATCATGTAGACCATCATGAACTTCATGCCGGCCATCTGGGGCTGCGACGAAGCCGTCTGCTGGTAGTTGAAGTAGGAGTATCCGAACAGCGACACCGCCATCAGCAGGGCGAACAGCGAAACGTGGTCGCCGTAGAACGGAATCGAGAACGGCAGGTTCAGCACGCTGTCGAACGACGACAGGTCGTCGGCCCACAGGAACGGCTGCTCACGCAACTCGATCGACGCCGGGAAGAAGCGGAACATGGCGATCAGGATCGGCATCTGGATCAGCATCGGGATACAGCCGCCCATCGGGTTGATGCCCGCCTTCTTGTAAAGCTCCATCGTCGCCTGCTGCTTTTTCATGGCGTCCTCCTGCTTGGGATATTTCTTCGCCAGTTCGTCAACCTGCGGCTTTATCAGGCGCATCTTGGCCATCGAAACGTAACTCTTGTACGTCAGCGGCGAGATCACCAGCTTCACGAGCAGCACCAGGATAAAGATGATGATGCCGAAGCTGCCGATGTAGTTGCGCAGGAAGTCGAAGACCGGGATTACGCACCAGCGGTTGACCCATCCGAAGATACCCCAGCCCAGCGGCACGAGGCGTTCCAGGTGGATTTCCGCACCCTTCGGGTCGTCGACCTTCTTGAGGATCGAATACTTGTTGGGGCCGAAGTAGAAGGCAAAGTCATACCCTTCCGTCTGCGGCGTATAGGGCACGCCCATCTGCGCCGTGAAGGACTTCAGCAGCGACGACTCGGGAGCCGCCGTGTCGAAAGCCAGGTTGGCATACGCAACGTTGTCCGGGGCGATGAACACCGACGAGAAGAACTGCTGCTTGAAAGCCACCCACGAAACCTGCGTCGAGATGTTCTTCGACTTGGCGCTTTCGCTCATGCCCAGCTCCTCGATCGAAGTTTCGTTCGGGAAGCGGTAAGCCAGCGTGGTGTACATATTCTCGTTCTGGAAACCCTTCTCGTTCTGGAAGGTAGTATTCGCCCAGTCGATCTGAATCTGCGTCTGGTTGGCCATCTGCGGAGCCATGTTCACCAGCCGCACATCGAAGTTGACGAGGTAGTCGCGCTGGGGAGCCTCCGTATTATATATAAGGTAGCGGTACTCCAGGTAAGCCCCTTCCGCAACGGGAAGACGCATCACGATACTCTTGCCGCCGTCCTCCGTCGTCGTGACGGGCTGGGCCGTGAACACATAGTCGAGCGTGTTGACCGGAACGTTCTTCAGCCCGTTTTTCAGGTAGAACGAAAGTCCGAAACGCGCCGTCGCGGGGTCCATCATCTCGATCTTCTGGTCGCGTTTGCCACGCGGGCCGTATTTGGTGTAATCTTTCAGCGTGACGCCCGTGATCTGGCCGCCGCGCGTCGAGAACCGCACCGACATCACGTCGTTCTCGATCGTGAACTCTTCGGGTTCCGCCTCGCGGGCCGCCGTCAGCGACTCGCCCAGCGTTTCGACCTGGCGTTCGCGCACCGCAGCCGCAGCATCAGCAGCTGCCAACTCGGCCTGCGCGCTGTCCATCGTCACGGCCGTCGAATCGACGGCGGGCGCTGCGGGACGCGACGCAGCCGCTACCGAGTCCTGATAGGCCTGGTAACGGTCCATTTGTTCCTTATATTCCTTCTGCTGCTGGCTGTTGAAGTAGGCGAATCCCAGAAAAAGGACCGCTACGACGGCAATGCCGATAATTGACTTTTTATCCATTAAGTGTTGTTTCTTTTCGCTTTACGGGATTAATATTACTTCTTCGCATGTTCCAGCGCAGCCTTCACGAAGGCCACGAACAGCGGCGAGGGGCTCAGCACGGTGCTCTTGTATTCGGGATGGTACTGCGTACCGACGAACCACGGATGGTTCTCGATCTCGACTACCTCCACCAGATTCGTATCGGGATTCACACCCACAGCCTTCATTCCGGCCGCCTCGAACTGCTCCAGGTAGTCGTTGTTGAACTCGTAACGGTGACGGTGACGCTCCGAAATATTGAGTTTGCCGTATGCGGCAGCAACTTTCGAGCCCTTCTTGAGCGTACAGGGATAGGCGCCCAGACGCATCGTGCCGCCTTTGGCCGTAACGCCCTTCTGCTCCTCCATCAGGTCGATCACCGGATGCGTCGTCGTCTGCTCCATCTCGCTCGAATTGGCATCGGCAAGGTTCAGGGCGTGGCGCGCGAATTCGATCACCGCACACTGCATACCCAGGCAGATACCCAGGAACGGCACGTTGTTCTCGCGGGCGAAGCGCACAGCCTCGATCTTCCCCTCGATGCCGCGGTTGCCGAAGCCCGGAGCCACCAGAATACCTGCCATCTTGCCCAACTGCGTAGCCACGTTCTCGTGGGTGATCTTCTCCGAATTGACGTAACGCAGCTTCACCTTGCAGTCGTTGACCGCTCCGGCGTGGATGAACGATTCGCAGATCGACTTGTAGGCATCGGGCAGTTCGGTATACTTGCCGACCAGCGCGATCTCGATCTTCTTCGACGGGTGTTTCACCTTCTCGACGAATGCGCTCCACGCAGCCATGTCCGGTTCCTTGTCGGCCGGAAGGTTCAATTTGTCGAGCACAACTTCGTCCAGATGCTGTTCGTGCATCTTCAGCGGCACTTCGTAGATCGTCGGCACGTCGATCGACTCCATCACGGCATTCGCGTCGACGTTGCAGAACAACGCCACCTTGCGCTTCAGCGCCGCCGTCAGCGGATGCTCGGCGCGCAGCACGAGGATGTCGGGCTGAAGACCGTTCTCCAACAGCGCCTTCACCGAGTGCTGCGTAGGCTTGGTCTTCAACTCGCCCGAAGCGGCCATGTAGGGGATCAGCGTCAGGTGGACCAGCGCCGTATTCCTGTAACCCAGCGAATAGCGCAGCTGGCGCACCGACTCGATGAACGGCTGCGACTCGATGTCGCCCACCGTACCGCCGATCTCGGTGATGATCACGTCGTATTTCTTGGTCTGCGCGAGCATCTGGATGCGGCGCTTGATCTCGTCGGTGATGTGGGGAATGACCTGCACGGTCTTACCCAGGTACTCGCCCTTACGCTCTTTTTCGATGACGCTCTTGTAGATACGTCCCGTCGTGACGTTGTTGGACTTCGACGTGGGCTGGTTCGTGAAGCGCTCGTAATGTCCCAGGTCGAGGTCCGTTTCGGCTCCGTCTTCGGTGACGTAGCATTCGCCGTGCTCATAAGGGTTGAGCGTTCCGGGATCGACGTTGATGTAGGGGTCGAGCTTCTGAATGGTCACCGAGTAGCCGCGGGCCTGCAACAGGCGCGCAATCGAGGCCGAAATGATACCCTTGCCGAGCGACGATGCCACACCGCCCGTTACGAAGATGTACTTGGGTTTGGAAAGTTTCATTACTGTTGAATACTATTTATTTTCGTTGTTCTGTTCCTCCTGGTCCTGCTTGTCGATCAGCTTCACCTTCTCGATCGTGGCAGCCATCTCCTCGCGGGCGCGCTCGATCTTCGCACGCACGTCGGCTACGAGAGCCTCGGCGTTCTTCGACTTGGCGAAGAAACCGATGTTGTTCTCCAACAGGCCGATCTCCTGTTCCAGCTGGCGCACCTTGTTGTAGAGGCGTTCGCGCTCCGAGCGCAGGCGACGGTCGCCCGCAGCCTTGAACGTCGAGACTTTCTCGCGGAAACGTCCCATCGAACGGTCCCGCTCCGAGCCGCGCAGCGCGTTGAACAGCTCGTCGACCGCAGCCTTGTATTTCTTCTGAATGGCGTCCTTCTGCTTGATAGGCACAAACCCGATCTCACCCCAGCGACGCTGGAATTCGCGGATCACCTCGTAACCTCCGGCCTTCACGTCAGCCTCGGCCATTTCGGCCAGCAGGGCGAGTTTCTTCTGCAAATTTTCCTCGTGTTCGCCGTCGACGCTTGCGAAATGCGTTCCCTTGCGTTCGAAGAACTTGTCGCAGGCAGCGCGGAAACGCTTCCAGATAGCATCCGAATGACGCCGCGACACAGCCCCGATCTGCTTCCAGCGGGCCTGCAGGGCGATCAGTTCGTCGGTGGTCTTCTTCCACTCCTCGCTGTTCATCAGCGATTCGGCAGCCTCGCAGATTTCGGTCTTCAACTGCAGGTTGTGCTCCATCTCGGTCTTCATCCCGGCATAGAACTGCCGTTTGGCCTCGAAGAAGCGGTCGCACGCCGTGCGGAAACGCTCGTAAATGCGGTTGTTATCTTTCTTCGGCGCAAAACCGATGGTCTTCCAGGTCTTCTGAATCTCCAGCAGGCGGTCGCTCGCGCGGTTCCACTCCTTACGCGTGGTGAGCGGCTGAGAGGAAAGCTCCTCCGTAGCGACGCACAACCCGGTCTTGAGTTCGAGGTTCTTCACCTGCTCGCCCTTCAACGTCTCGAAATGCTCCTGGTGCTGCTTGTTGATGCGGCTCGATGCGGCCTTGAAACGCTCCCAGAGCGCCTCCTTGTATTCGTTGGCCACGGGCCCCGTCTCGCGCCACTCATCGTGAAGCTTCTGCAACTTGTGGAACGCCTCGACCACCGAAGGCTCCAGCACCAACGCTTCGGCCTGCTCGCAGAGGGCTACCTTCTGCTCGTAGTTCTTCTTCAGGTCGAGGTCGCGCAGCTCCTTGTTGATCTTGATGAAACTGTAAAAATTCTCGACGTGCAGGTTGTAGGTCTCCCACAAATCCTTGACATACTGCTGCGGCACGATGCCGGTATCCTTCCAGCGCTGCTGCAGCTCACGGAATTTGTTGAACGTATGGTTGAGCGTCTCATCCGAATTGACCAGTTCCTTCAACTCGTCGATGATGCTCTGCTTGACCTTGAGGTTCGCCTCCTTCTCGGCTTCGAGGTTGGCGATGAACGCATCGCGGCGATGGCGGTACTCCTTGAACAGGTCCTTGAGCTGAACCTCGACGCCATCTACCGACGGGGCGAAATCTTCCTCGGCGCCGCCTTCCTCGACGAAACGGCGGCGTGCAGCCTCGACCTCGGCGCGGCGGATGCGGTAGAAGGCGATCTTCAGCGCCTCCACATCCCGGCGGATCGACTGCACGGGCTGCTCTTCGAGCATCCGGGCGAACAGGGCCACCAACTCCTCCTTGCCTTTGCCGGCGAACTTGTCCTCCTCGGGCGACTGCCCGGCAAGCGCCCCGGCAGCCTCTTCCTCGGCGGTTTCGTCCTCGATGTCCAACCCGGCATCCTGAGCCGCAAGCGCGGCATCCTCGTCGGCAAAGTCGACGCGGACATCCTCGGAGGCAGCCTCCTCGTCCGACTCCGAAGCGACGGCCTCGGCAACGGGCTTGATCCGCGCTCGTTTGGCACGCGGCGCGGCCTCTTCGGCAGGGGCCTCTTCCGCAACAGCAGCCTCGTCGGCATGCTCCGCAGGAGTTTCAGCAGCGGGCTGCTCCGCGTCAGCGGGCGTTTCCGCAACTTCCGCAGCGGGTTCTTCCGCGGCGGCGGGCGCCTCTGCGGCCGTTTCGGCAGCGGGCATTTCGGTTTCAGGGACTTCGGCAGTCACAGCGGGATTCACTTGCACATCTTCAGCCGCGTGGCTGACTTGCTCCTCGGGAGCAGGAAGTGTCGGTTTTTCAGTAGCCATCTCAGTACACGTTTTTGGTCCCCGCAGACGCGAGGGCATATAAATCTTGCAAATATAACCATTTTATGCGGAACGCGGAAAAGAAATCGACAAAACATGCAAAGACAAACGACCGCCGGGATAAAACCCGTGAGCGCCACCCCTTTCCAGCCCCTCCGCCTCTTTTCTCCGCACCGTCCGTCCACGGGTCTCGCGGTGTTCCGGGCCGACGAACGGTCCGCACCCGCGACTGCCCCGGATTCGGCACGCTCCGCAGGGTAAATCCGGCATACCTCCCCTCCGCACCAAGTAACCGGTAAATAACAAGTACCCGCGACGCTATTCAACGTCGCGGGTACTTTTTTTTCAGAAACAGGAATGCGTCAGCGCTTGCGGCCCTTTGCGGCGATGCGCCTGGGCGCGGCCTGACGGCCTGTGGTGACAGGACGATCGCTCCGGCGGACACTCTTCGTCCCCGCGCCGCGTTTGGGTTTCTCCCACGCCGCGGCTTCGTCGTAACGCTGGAAAGCCTCCCAGTCGAATCCGTCGTTGCCGCCCGTCGGAGGCGTATCCCAGTCGTTCGCAGCCTTTTTGCGGCTCCGCGTCACGGGACGCTGCTCCCCGGCATCACCGGAAGCGGCTTCCGCAGCCGGCTTGCGCGCACGCTTCACAGGGCGGAACTCCTCCCCTCCGGCAGGCTCTTCGGCTTTTTTGCGGCTCCGTTTTTCGGGTCGGAACTCCCCCGCGGATTCGCTCCGGAATGCGCCTTCGCCACCGTTCCGTCCGCCTGCGGCCGGTCCGCGCCGCCGTCCGCCACCATCCGCCGAATCAGCCCCGTCGATCTTAGCGATGCGGCGACGGCCTCCGGAAGCGTTGAGCTGCCCGACGATCGCCTCGGCGTCGCTGAACGGCACGCTCACCAGCGAATAGTTTTCAAAGACGCGCACGTCGTCGATATTCTTATCCCTCAGCCCGCATTTGCGCTTGAGCATATCCACGATCTTGCGGCCCGTATAGCCGTCGCGGCCTCCGAGGGCCAGAAACAGCCGTGCCTTGCCCTTGCGGTCGACCGAGAACGAACGTATCTCGGGGTAATTGCTCTGGTCCAGTTCGCTGCGGAACGCCAGTCGCAGCAAAGCCCCCAGCGCCACCTCGGGCGTATAGGCTTCGAGCAACTCGGCCGCAATGTCGGAGTAATCGCCGTAAGCTTCCTCGGCCACAATCTCCTGCAGGTCGTCCTTGATCTTGGCGCGCTTCATCGCCACGATGTCCTGCGGCGAAGGCAGCGTCTCGCGCTTGATGTCGGCCTTGATGTCGCGCATCATCCAGTTGAAACGGCGCAACTCGGCGCTCGAAATGAAGGTGATGGCCGTACCCTGGTTACCCGCGCGACCCGTACGGCCAATACGGTGTACGTAGCTCTCCGAATCCTGCGGCAGCGAGTAGTTGATCACGTGCGAAAGGTTCGACACGTCGATACCGCGCGCAGCCACGTCGGTAGCTACCAGCACGTTGACCGCCTTGTCGCGGAATTTGCGGAGTATCTTTTCGCGCTGGGCCTGCGACACGTCGCCGTGCAGCCCTTCGGCCGAATAGCCCTGCGCCACCAGACGCGTCGCCACCTCGTCCACGCCGATCTTCGTGCGGCAGAAAACGATGCCGTAAAAGTCCGACTCGATGTCGATGATGCGCGTCAGGGCGTCGAACTTGTCGGCCTCGCGCACTTCGAAATAAATCTGGTTCGTAAGGTCGGTCATCAGGTGCTGCGACTCGACGCGCAGGACCTCCGTATTGCGCATGTAAGCCTCCGAGAGGCGGATAATCCGCTCGGGCATCGTGGCCGAGAAAAGCAGCACGCGGCGGTCGTCGCCCGTGTGGCTCATGATCTCCTCGACATCCTCGACAAAGCCCATGTTGAGCATCTCGTCGGCCTCGTCCAGGACGAGGAAACGGACTTTGTCCAATTTGAGCGTCCCCCGGCGGATATGGTCGAGCACACGGCCCGGCGTACCGACGACGATGTCGACGCCCCGCGACAGGCGGCGCAGCTGTTCGCTCATTGCGGCGCCTCCGTAGATGGCCGTGATCGAAAGGCGCCGTTCGCGGTTGTAGCTCAGCAGCTCTTCGGCTGCCTGCACGGCCAGTTCGCGCGTCGGAACGAGGATAATGGACTGCACACCCTCTTTCGAAGGTTCGATCTGCTGGAGTATCGGCAGCCCGAAAGCCGCCGTTTTGCCCGTACCGGTCTGGGATTGCGCGATGATGTCGTTTTCTCCGGAGAGCAGACGGGGAATCGTAAGTCGTTGAATGGAAGTAGGGCTTTCGAACCCTTTTGCATGGACGGCCGCGAGCATTTCGTCGCTAAGGCCTAAGGTGCTGAAATCAGCTTCGTTGATCATATATGAATATTTGAAGGGTCAAAGGTACGATAATTTATTGGATTATTTGCCGGAAAATCACTATCTTCGCAAAAACTTATGTCCGCACGGCCTACTTACGGGCCGCCTGACCGAAAACCGACACCATGAGCCACCGTATTCTGCTGGTCGACGACGAGGTAGACATCCTCGAATTCGTCCGTTATAACCTCGTACGCGAGGGTTACGAAGTCTTCACGGCCGAGAACGGCGCCGAGGCGCTGAAAGTGGCCGTCGAGTGCCGTCCGCACCTTATCCTGCTCGACATGATGATGCCGGTGATGGACGGGGCGCAGACCTGCCGGGCGATCCGCGCAAACCCGCTGCTGAAGGACACGATGGTGGTTTTCCTCTCGGCGCTGGGCGAGGAGGGGCAGCAGTTGGTGGGCTTCGACGTCGGGGCCGACGACTACCTTACGAAACCCATCAAGATGAAGCTGCTGGTGAGCCGCGTGCAGGCGATCCTCAAGCGCATCGACGCCGACAAAGCGCCCGAAAAGGCCCCGGCTCCGGGCATCACGGTCGACCGCGAGCGTTACACCGTGATCCGCGACGGGCAGGAGATCGCCCTCCCGCGCAAGGAGTTCGCGCTGCTCGACCTGCTCTACTCGTCGCCCGGGAAGCTGATTCCCCGCGAGGAGATTTACGCCCGGATATGGGGCACGGAGGTGGTCGTGGGCGACCGCACGATCGACGTGCACATCCGCAAACTGCGCCAGAAGATCGGCGACGAACGCATCGTCACGGTCAAAGGCGTAGGCTATAAATACGAACCTTAACCAAGTGGAAAGTTGAGAGTTGAAAGTTGATAGTTTTCACCTTATCGACCTGAAATACAACAACTATTAACTCTCAACTTTCAACTTTCAATGGAGCTCCATGGATAACAGCAAAAAATACCGCCGCATCGTCGTCAAGATCGGCAGCAACGTACTCACCCGCGGCAACGGCCATCCCGACACCACGCGCATTTCGGCGCTCGTCGACCAACTGGCACGCCTGCATCAGGCCGGTACGGAGGTCATCCTCGTCTCGTCGGGCGCCGTAGCTTCGGGCCGCAGCGTGCTCGAAGCCCGGGTCGGACGCATCGACACCGTTTCGGCGCGCCAGCTCTTCTCGGCCGTCGGACAGGTGAAACTGCTCAACCGCTACTACGACCTCTTCAACGAATACGGCATCACCTGCGGACAGGTGCTCACCACCAAGGAGAGCCTCTCCACGCGACGACAGTATCTCAACCAGCGCAACTGCATGGAGGCGATGCTGGCCGCCGGGGTCATCCCGATCGTCAACGAGAACGACACGATTTCAGTCACGGAGCTGATGTTCACCGACAACGACGAGCTTTCGGGGCTCGTGGCGGCGATGATGGGCGCCGAGGCGCTCGTGATCCTGAGCAACATCGACGGCATCTACGACGGTTCGCCGTCCGACCCCGCGTCGCAGGTCATCCGCCGCGTCGCCCCGGGCCGCGACCTCTCGCAGTATATCGACACCTCGCGTTCCTCGTGCGGCCGCGGGGGCATGACCACCAAGAGCCGCATCTCCTCCCGCGTGGCAGGCGAAGGCATCGAGGTCATGATCGCCAACGGCCGCCGCGACAACATCCTCACCGACCTCGTGCTGACCGACAGCGATGTCGTCTGCACCCGCTTCGAAGCGGCTCCCCGCACGGCCTCGGGCCTCAAGAAGTGGATCGCCAGCAGCGAAGGCTTCGCCAAAGGAGCCCTGCACCTCGACGCCGGGGCCGCCGCAGCCGTTTCGCAGAGCAAGGCCGCGAGCATCCTCGCCGTGGGCGTCACTGCCGTCGAAGGCGATTTCGAACGCGACGACATCGTGCGCATCCTCTCGCCCGAAGGCGCCCAACTGGGCGTGGGCCGCATCTCGTGTGACAGCGCCACGGCCCGTCGCAACCTCGGCCGAAAAGGTCTCAAGCCGCTGATCCACTGCGATTACCTATATTTGGAATAACTATGGACTACAATACCATCTTCGCCGCCGCCCGCCGTGCCGGGATGCTGCTGGCCCGGACCGACACCGACCGCCTCGGCCGTGTAATCCTCCGCGCCGCCGCCCTGCTGCGGGCGAATACCGAAAAACTGCTCGCCGCCAACGCCCTCGACCTGGAGGCGATGGCCGCCGATTCGCCCATGCGCGACCGCCTGAAGCTGACACCCGAACGCATCGCCTCGATCGCCTCCGACATGGAATCTGTCGCCGGACTTCCCTCGCCGCAGGGCGAGACGCTCGCCGAATGGCCCCGCCCCAACGGCATGACCGTCCGCAAGATCCGCGTACCGTTCGGTGTCGTGGGCATGGTCTGCGAAGCGCGCCCCAACGTCACGGCCGACATCTTCTCGCTCGCGATGAAGACAGGCAACGCCTGCGTCCTGAAGGGCGGCAGTGACGCCCGCCATTCCAACGAAGCCATTGCCGCCCTGCTCCACGAAGCGCTCCGCAGCGAGGGGATCGACAAAGCGGCCTTCACGCTGCTGCCCGCGGGCCACGACGCCGTCGCCGCCCTGCTCAACGCCGTGGGTTACGTCGACGTGGTGATTCCGCGCGGCGGCTCGGGACTGATCCGCTTCGTGCGCGAAAACGCCCGCATCCCGGTCATCGAAACCGGAGCAGGCATCGTCCACACCTATTTCGACCTCGACGGCGACCTTGCCAAGGGCACCGCCATCGTCTGCAACGCCAAGACGCGCCGCGTCAGCGTCTGCAACGCCCTCGACTGCCTCATCATCCACCGCGGACGCCTCCGCGACCTCCCCGAACTCTGCGACCCGCTGGCCGCAGCCCGCGTCACGGTTTATGCCGACGCCGAGGCTTACGCCGCACTCGAAGGCCGCTACCCCGCATGCCTGCTGCGCCCCGCCTCGGAGGAGCATTTCGGGACCGAGTTCCTCGACTACAAACTGGCCGTCCGCACGGTCGACTCGCTCGACGAGGCCCTCGCCCACATCGAACGCTTCTCCTCGCGCCACAGCGAGGCCATCGTCACCGAAAACGAAGAGACCGCCCGCCAGTTCACCCAACAGGTCGATGCGGCGTGCGTCTACGTCAACGTCTCGACAGCCTTCACCGACGGAGGCCAGTTCGGCTTCGGCGCCGAGGTCGGCATCTCGACCCAGAAGCTCCATGCCCGCGGTCCGATGGGACTGCCCGAACTCACGACCTACAAATACGTAATCACAGGCGACGGACAAACCAGACAGTCCTGACGACACCAGATCTGCCGTTCCGGCTCCGACCCTCCCTGCCCTTCCCAAGGAGGGGGGGGGCGTATGCCCCAAATGACCGGCGCAACAACAGCCCTGATCCCGGATGTGACAAAATTTCCACCTATTTTGGTAAAAAATGGAACAATTCGTAATCATTTTTTGCTTAAATTTGCACATCCGTAAAATATTACATATATTTAAATAATGATTCGTGAACTATTTGCCGTGGGCCTAGGAGGCGCCGCCGGAAGCATCGTCCGCTATATGCTCTCCGCGTGGCTGCTTGCGGGGCATACGATATTGGGCTTTCCGACCGGAACATTCCTGGTCAACGCCGCGGGGTCGCTGCTGATCGGCATCCTGCTGGAAGCTACAACTTCAACAACGGCAGGATGGTTGCTCATTGCAGGATTCTGCGGAGGCTTCACCACCTTCTCGACCTTTTCGGCCGATGCCGTGCGGCTGCTCCGCGCCGGGGACTACGGGCCTGCGACGGCCTACATCGCGCTGAGCGCCGTGGTC
This sequence comes from Bacteroidota bacterium, assembly GCA_023443765.1. GTDB lineage: Bacteria > Bacteroidota > Bacteroidia > Bacteroidales > Rikenellaceae > Alistipes. The sequence goes on from JAEZTA010000013.1 coordinate 17,596, forward strand.
TGCATCGCCTTTGCGGGCCTGGGCATGTGGATCGGGGCGCAGTTGAAGGGATAAGCTGACCGGACGACACTCCGCCGTAATTCCGGTTAGGGCGGCAACAAGGTCCTGCGAGAGCGGGACACCGAATAAAAAACATATAAAACTTATAATAGAAGTTATGGTAATTTTGGTATTGAACTGCGGCTCTTCATCGATCAAGTATCAGGTGATCGACATGGAGAGCGCATCGAGCAAACTGCTTGCAAAAGGCATCGTAGAACGCATCGGCCTCCCGGAAGGCGATCTGATCCATAAACCCGTCGGCAAGGAGCCGTTCGAACTGCACCAGCCGATTCCCGACCACACGACCGGTATCAAACTGGTCCTCGACGCCCTTACGAACCCCACGCACGGCGTGATCGCCTCGCTCGAAGAGGTGAAGGCCGTCGGCCACCGCGTCGCCCACGGCGGCGAGTTCTTCCCCGAAAGCTGCATCGTCACCGAGGATGTCAAGGCGAAAATCCGCTCGCTGTTCGAAATCGCCCCGCTGCACAATCCCGCCAACCTCGAAGGCGTGCTTTCGATCGAAAAGGTACTTCCGGGCGTGAAGCAGGTCACGGTGTTCGACACCTCGTTCCACCAGTCGATCCCCGCCGTCAACTACATGTATGCCCTGCCCCACGCCTACTACGACAAATACCGCGTGCGCAAGTACGGTTTCCACGGAACCAGCCACAAGTATGTGGCCAAGGTGGGCGCCGAACTGGCCGGGCTCGATTTCCACAATTCGAAGATCATCACCTGCCACATCGGCAACGGCGCATCGGTGACGGCCATCCTCAACGGCAAGTCGTTCGACACGTCGATGGGCTTCTCGCCGCTCGACGGCCTTGTTATGGGCACGCGCTGCGGCTCGGTGGATGCCAGCGCCATCACGTTCATCGGCGAAAAGGAGGGCATGACCTATGCCGAACTGAACGACATGATGAACAAGAAATCGGGCGTAATGGGTCTCACGGACATTTCGAGCGACATGCGCGACATCGACCGCGCTTACGACGAAGGCAATCCCCGCGCAATCCTGGCCCGCGACATGCACTACGGACGCATCAAGAAGTTCGTCGGCGAATATGCCGCCGAGATGGGCGGCGTCGACATGATCATCTTCACGGGCGGCGTAGGCGAGAATTCGTGCGAGATGCGCGAGACGGTCTGCACCGGACTGGAGTTCATGGGCGTGAAGTTCGACCCCGCAGCCAACAAGGGCGCGCGCGGCGTCAACAAAATCCTCTCAGCTCCCGATTCGAAGGTCAAGGTAGCGACCATCGCCACCAACGAAGAACTCGTGATCGCCACGGATACCTATAATTTAGTAAAATAAACCGGCTGCCGGTCCGTTCGTATTACCGGCCGCAGGCGGGTTGCAAACACAGCCGGAAGCCGTGGCAGCGGACCGACACTACATGACAAACTACAAAATTTAATATACACAGTACCATGATTCAACATTTGACCGACATCGTCGACGAGGCGAGAAAACGGGGTAAAAAACGTCTTGTCGTAGCTTACGGGCAGGATTCACATACGCTGGAAGCAGTCTACGAAGCCTATAAGGAGGGCCTCGTGGAACCGACGCTCTTCGGCGACAAGGAGGTTATCAAACAGGTTTGCGAGGAGAACGACATCGACATCAAGGCGTTCAACATCGTCGACGAATCGAGCGACGTGAAGTGCGTCCAGCAGGCCGTCGCATCGGTCGTTTCGGGCAATGCCGACGTACTGATGAAGGGCCTGGTTTCGACCGACAAATACATGCGCGGCATCCTCAACAAGGAGGCCGGGCTGTTTCCCCCGAAGGGTGTCCTGAGCCACGTTTCGATCGTCGAGATGCCCTGCTACCACAAACTGCTGATCATCTCCGACGTAGCGGTTATTCCGCTGCCCGACTTCAAGCAGAAGAGGGTGCAGATCGGTTATCTGGCCCGCACGGCAAACCTGCTGGGCATCACAACCCCGAAAATCGCCTGCATCGCCCCCTCGGAGCAGCTGCTTCCCAACGTGATCTCCTCGACCGAAGGCGCGCTGCTGGCCAAGATGGCCGACCGCGGCCAGTTGGGCAACGTCGTCGTCGACGGTCCGCTGTCGCTCGACGTGGCACTCTACAAGGAGGTCGCCGAACACAAGAAGGTCAAAGGTTCGTCGGTCGCCGGCGACCCCGACTGCCTGCTGTTCCCCAACCTCGAATCGGCCAATGTCTTCTTCAAGTCGGTCACCCACCTCTGCGGCGGCGAACTGGCAGCGATGGTCATGGGTACGAAAGTCCCGTGCGTGCTGACCTCCCGCGGCGATACGAGTAAAACCAAGCTATTCTCGATAGCACTGGCCTGCCTGGCCGTTAAAAATTAAAATCCGGCGATCCGGACCCTAACCCAACACGAACGAACCGAGAACTATGAGCTACAAAATTTTAGCAATAAATCCCGGCTCAACGTCTACAAAGGTCGCACTCTACGATGAGGAGCGACCTTTGTTGGAATTGAACCTGCGTCACTCCACCGAAGAACTCTCCCGCTTTGCGACGATCAACGACCAGCTCGACTGGCGCCGCGGGCTGATCCTCTCGGCGCTCCGCGAACAGGCTTTCGACATCAAGGACCTTTCAGCCGTCATCGGTCGCGGCGGCCTGATACGGCCCATCCCCGCGGGCGTCTACGAGGTCAACTCACGCATGCGCTACGACCTGCGCAATGCCCCGATGAAGCACGCCTGCAATCTCGGGGGACTCCTGGCGGCGCAGATCGCCCACATGGCGGGCGTCAAGGCCTATATCGCCGATCCTCCGGTGGTCGACGAGATGGACGACGTAGCCCGCATTTCGGGCATGCCCATGTGCCCGCGCAAACCGGTCTTCCACGCCCTGAACCAGAAAGCCACGGCGCGCCTCCACTGCGAGCGGATGGGCTGGGTCTACGAGGAGTCGAACCTGATCGTCGCCCACATGGGCGGCGGCATTTCGGTCGCAGCGCATAAACAGGGCCGCATCGTCGATGTCAACAACGCACTCGACGGCGACGGACCTTTCGCCCCGGACCGCGCGGGAAGCATCCCTTCGAGCGAACTGATCAAAGTCTGCTTCTCGGGCCAGTATACGAAGGAGGAATTGCTGAAATTCATTTCGAGCAAGGGCGGTCTGGTGGCCTACCTGGGCACGAACTCGGTAATCCAGGTCATGGAACGCATCGCGGAGGGCGACCAGCGGGCCAAAAAGGTCCTCGACGCCATGTGCTACAACGTCGTGAAACAGATCGGCGCCATGGCCGCAGCCCTCTCGGGCAGCGTACAGGCCATTGTCCTCACGGGCGGCATCGCCTTCAACGAACCCATCGTGGAATACATCCGCGAACGCTGCTCGTTCATCGCCCCGATCACGGTCTACCCCGGCGAAAACGAACTGGAAGCATTGGTGGGCAACGCTCTGGTCGTACTCCGGGGCGTCATCACACCGAAAGTCTACAAATAAAGGGAAATCCGGAAAAGAGAACAGGTTGCCTATTTGCGGGCAACCTGTTTTTTGATAATGGCCATCACTTCGCGAAAAGCTTCCAGCCGGAACAGGGCCGAAAGCACGAGGTAGCTGACCAACCCCGCGCCCAACTCGGCCATCAGCCGCAGCAGGGTGTCGTCGGGCAGCGCCGCGGCCGTAAGCCTTACGACGGCATACATCGCTCCGGACACCAGCGCCACAGGCAGCAGCGTGCGGAGAAAACGCCAGATCGTCAGCGTCGTGAAACGCGTCGTCGCCACGAAGTTGACCGCCATTTCGCAGAACGAAATGGCCACCAATCCCCAGACCACGGCCATCACGCTGTGCGGAATGGTCACGGCGAAGATAGCGGTCATGATGACCTTCTTCGCCACTTCGAGCCGTACGATCAGCGGACCCTCACAGCGGGCTTTCAGCACGTTGTAAGCCGTCAGCGCAATCGGCGAGAACAACCCCGCCAGACACACCGCCTCAAAATAGGGAACCGTCGGCATCCACTCCTCGCCCAGCAGCACGGCAAACATGTCATGCGCCACGGCCGACATGCCCAGCATGATCGGGAACATCACGTAAGCCACGACCATCACTACCTGCCGGTAACCTTCGGCGAACTTCGGGGCGTCGTCGCGAATCTTCGCCAACGCCGGGAAGGTGACGTTCTGCACGGCCTGAATGCCCGTCGTAGCGGGCATATCCTTGAGTTTCACCGCCTGGTCGAACGATCCGAGCGTCGCAGGCGAATAGAGTTTTCCGAGGAAGAACTGGGGTATCTTGTTGTAGAAATTCGAAATCAGGTCCGTCACCATCAGGCTGCACCCGAACGGCGCCATCTCCCGCAGGGGCTTCAGACCGCATTTGCCGCAGGGCCTCCAATCGCTGAGCCACCACAGCAGGGCCGTCCGCATCCCGATTGCGATTACGCGCTCGGCCACGAGGCTCCAGATGCCCCACCCCACCAATGCCAGCGCAATGGCCGTGAGGCCGCCCACCAGCGACGAAGCGAACGTCACCTTCGACAACAGCGCGAAGCGGAACTGCCGGATAAAGATCGTATTCTGAACGGCGCTCAGGGCGCTGAGCGGCAGCAGCAGGAAGAAAACCGGGGCTATCTGCGCAATCTCGGGCATCTCGTACCAACGCGCCGCAAGGGGCGCCACCGCTACCAGCAGCGCATAGAGCACCACCGAAACGGCTATATTGAATAGGAAGACCGACTTGTAATCGCTCTGCGAAGGGCCCTTGTGGCGAATCAGGCTCTGGGAGAAACCGCTATCGACGATCACCAGCAGCACCGTCACCACCGCCGACGGAATGGACATGAAGCCCAGAATGTCGCGCGTCAGCAGACGCAGGATAACCAGCCGCACGGCCATTGCGAGGAGCATCGAACCGATCTTCTCGGCCATGCTCCACGCCACGCCCTGCGCGACTTTCTCTTTGAGCTCGCCCCCCAAAACTTAGCAGTTGTGCTGTGCTGCGATCTCCTCGTTGCGCTTGCGGATGTTCTGCACGTTGGCGATCTCGACATACGAAGCGCCGCCGTCGGGGCCGAAACTGCCGCCCACGATAGCCATCAGATCCTCGTCGTCGAGTTTGCGGTACTGGTCGAGGAACTCCAGTGCGTCGACCAGGAAGTGGTATCTGTCGGCAAGCTCCTGATTGCGGAGAATCGGCACGACGCCGTACGACAGGGCCAGGATGCGCTGTGCATGGAGCTGGTAGCAAACGGCCATCACGGTCTTACGGCCGCGGAACGCAGCCAGATAACGGCCCGTACGACCCGTCTTGGTGTCGAGCACCACGTATTTGATCGGCAGGTTGGTCGAGGCGCGCACGGCCGAACGGGCCAGCTGCGCCGTAATCTCGTGGTTCACCGAAACCATGTCCATGTCGATCATCGGCTTGAAATGGGCTTCGTCGCGCTCGATCTCCCGGGCGATGCGGGCCATCGTCTCCACCGACTCCACGGGGAAATCGCCCATGGCCGTCTCGTCGCTCAGCATCACGGCGTCCACGCGCTCGTAAATGGCGCTGGCTACGTCGCTGACCTCGGCACGCGTCGGGCGCGGCGACTTGACCATCGAATAGAGCATCTGCGTGGCGATGATCACGGGACGCTTGGCACGGATACACTTCTCGACGATACGGCGCTGCGTGTTGGGAATCGCCTCGGCGGGAAGCTCCACGCCCAGGTCGCCGCGGGCGACCATGACGCCGTACGAAGCCTCGATGATCTCGTCGATGTTGTCGAGTCCCTCCTGGTTCTCGATCTTCGAAATGATCTTGATGTTGCTGCCGTGGGCATCGAGGATGTCCTGCACGGCCTTGATGTCGCGGGCCGAACGCACGAACGAGTGGGCGATGAAATCGACATCGTTCTTCACGGCCCATTCGATGAACCGGCGGTCCTTCTCGGTCACCGACGGCAGGGCGATCGACACGCCCGGCACGTTGACGCTCTTGCGCGAACGCATGGCGCCGCCCACAACGAACTCGCAGTCCAGCTCCTCGTCGTTCTTGCCCATGACGCGGATTTCCAGTTCACCGTCGGCGATCAGCATGCGCGATCCCACGGGAATGTCGTTCACAATCGAAGGCACGTTCATGTAGACCACCTTGCGGGTCGTGAAGTCCGAGCCGTCCGAGCCGCGTACGGCCACCCGGTCGCCCGTGCGGAAATTGATGCTGTTGCCATATTCGTCGGCAATCGTCGTGACACGGATTTCGGGTCCTTTGGTATCTATCATGATCGGAATAGCCGGGTTCACCCGGTGTACCGTCTCGACAATATGCGTGGCTCCGTCCTCGGTGACGTGGGCCGAATTGACGCGTACCACGTCCATACCGGCGTCGAAAAGTTGCTTTACAAACTCCTCGGTGCAGCGGAAATCCGACATCGTAGCGACAATCTTGGTTCTTTTCATTCTATACATAGCGATATGCTGTTTTTCAATTAATACTATTTATGGGGGCAGATTTTAGCGGAGCAGGCGATACCCTATAAAATCAACAACGCCTCGACGCCGAGCCGGTAGGAGTTCAGCCCGAATCCCATGATCGAGCCTTTGGCCACGGGAGCCAGCAGCGACGTATGGCGGAACTCCTCGCGGGCGAGGATCGACGAGATGTGCACCTCGACGACCGGAACCGACACGGCCGACACAGCGTCGCGCAGCGCCACCGACGTGTGCGTATAACCGCCTGCGTTGAGCACCACGCCATCGTATTTGCCGTCAGCCTGCTGCACGGCGTCGATGAGTTCACCCTCGATGTTCGACTGGAAATAGCCGAATTCCACCGACGGATAATGCGCTTTCAGCGATTCGAAATACGACTCGAAAGTCTGCGATCCGTAGACCCCGGTGTCGCGCCGTCCCTGCAGATTGAGGTTCGGGCCGTTGAGAATCAATATCTTCATACCTTTATTGGTTTACTTTCTGTACTTGCAGGGCTGCGGCCCCGAATTCACCCGCAAAGGTAATCAATATTCGCGATTTTTTTGATACCTTTGCTGTATATTCCCTCACCAAACGCTGAATAACAACCTTTGCAAGGCGAAGGCCAAAACGTTCCCCGCGACATGACCGAATTCGGATTCATCGACAGCATCAAACAACTCTTCGCCTCGCTTCCCGACAACGGGTTCGAGGGCATCGGCGACGACTGCGCCGTGTTGCCCGTCGGCGGGGGCGAATCGCTGGTCTTCACCGCCGACCTGCTGGCAGAAGGGGTCCATTTCCTGCGCAACGCAACCCCTGCCCACGAACTGGGACGCAAATCCCTCGCCGTAAACCTGAGCGACGTAGCCGCCATGGGCGCGCGCCCCGTGGCGACGCTGCTCTCGATCGCCCTTCCGGCCGATGCCGCCGACACATGGGCCGCCGAATTCATGCTCGGCTACCGCGAACTGTCCGAAGTGTTCGGCGTAGCGCTGGTAGGAGGCGACACGACCCGCTCGCTGTCGGGCATCACGATCAACGTCACCGCCATCGGCCGTGCCGCCGACGCACACCTCAAACGCCGCAGCGACGCCCGCCCCGGGGACGTGATCTTCACCGCCGGGCAACTCGGCGCCTCGGGCGCGGGTTTGCAGGACATCCTCGCCGGACACTACGACACTCCGTCCGCCGCCGTGCACCGCAACCCGCAGCCACAGGTCGCCGAAGGCATCTGGCTCGGCAGCCGCCCCGAGGTGCACGCCATGATGGACCTTTCGGACGGACTGGCCTCCGACCTAATCCACATCCTCGACCACTCGGGCACGGGCGCCGAGGTCGATACCGACCGCATCCCCGTCGCCCCGGGAGCCGATGTCCGCATGGCCGCCTGCGGAGGCGAAGATTACAAACTCCTGCTCACCGCAGCCCCCGAAGCCGCCGACCGCCTCGCCGCGGAGTTCAACGCCCGTTTCGGCAGCCCCCTCTACCCCATCGGCCGCATCACTGCCGCCCCGGGCCTCACATGGCTCCGCAACGGCAAACCCGAGCCGTTGGACTGGCACGGGTTCACGCATTACTGATAATAAAAAAGCTCCCTCCATTCGGAGAGGAGACATTTAAGCGATTCGGATATTTTTGATTAGAAGTGCTGATTTGTGCTTAAACAAAGTGCGGCACGGATGGGTCGTATAAAAATACATCCCAGTCGTGCCGTACGAGAGCAAGTGCAACGATGCCCTGTAAAACCGGAACCTCTTTATTCCTTTATAATGTAAACATGTTCGTCACGCCCCTGCATGTGGTAATTCTCCCGGGCGTACTCTTCGAGATAGTCGTCGTATTTCAACCGTTCGAGCAGCGTGCTGTCCTGGGCGATCTTCTCGGCGTAATAGGCCTGTTCGCGCGTCAGGGCGTTGATCTGACGCTTGATCTTCACGGCATGCAAGGCGTTGCGCCCCACGACGAAAACCGTGAAGACGACGATGATCGCCGTTGCGACGATCCAGAACCTGCGGCCGAACTGAATTTTCATTTACGGTATATGCATATACTTATGCGTCTGTATCGAGATGTTCCACCGGGGATGCGCCTTGGCATACTCGACCATCGCGGGCATCACCTTTTCGGCAACGCTCCACTCGGGCTGGAGGAACAGCAGGCACTTCTCACCCACGCGGGCGGCGTTCTGCTCGGCCCATTCGAAATCGGCCTCCGACTCAATGATCACCTTCAACTCGTCGGCTCGCCCGAACGCTTCGTCCAGTGGCGGTTGCTGACGCTTCGGCGAGAGGCATACCCAGTCGAAAACCCCGCTGAAAGGGTGCGAACCCGAGGTTTCGAGAAAAATCTGCAACCCTTTTTCGCGCAGCGTCTGCGTCAGCACGCCCAGCGGATAGAGCAGCGGCTCGCCACCCGTGATGACGATGGCCTGCGCCGGACACGAAGTCGCGCGGTCGATCACCGTTTGCACATCGGTCGGCGGAAAGAGTTTCGGATTCCACGTATACTTGGCGTCACACCAGCGGCAGCCCACGTCGCACCCGCCCAGGCGGATGAAATAGGCCGGTTTCCCGGTGTGGAATCCTTCGCCCTGAATGGTGTAAAAATCTTCGACCAGGGGCAGCAATCGCCCGCCGTCGAGCAATGCGGGATCGGTCGTGATTGCCATTACTCGGTCACTACGTAAATGTCCTTCAAACTGCGGCCCAACTGGTCGTAATCCAACCCGTAGCCCACGATGAACTCGTTACCGATCTCCATTGCACGGTACTTGATCGGCAGTTGTTTGCGGTACGACCCGGGCTTGAAGAAGAGCGTGCAAACCTCGATCGACGCCGGGTTACGCGACTCCAGCTCCTTGATCATGTGCTCGATCGACTCGCCCGTATCCACGATGTCCTCAACGATGATCACATGGCGGCCTTCGATCGAGTTGTTCAGGCCGATCAGGCTCTTCACGCAGCCCGTCGAACAGGTTCCGTCGTACGACGCCAGCTTGACGAACGAAAGTTCGTTCTGGAACTCGATCTTCTTGATCAGGTCGCTCATGAACATGAACGAACCGTTGAGAATACCCAGGAACAACGGGGTCTCCTTACCGGCATAGTCGGCATTGATCCGCTGCGCCACGGCCTCCACAGCCTGGTCGATCTCCTCAGCGGGTATCATGATTTTAAAATTTCTGTCGTGAAGTCGTATGGTATTCTCCATTTCGTTACTGGATTTTTATATAATTAGTGCAAAAATAACTATTTGCCCGCAACAAACGAAGCCTTCGGGCAAAATAATCGCAAAAAGATCGTACTTCTCCGGAACACTCCGCCGGCACGAGCACTGCATCAGGCCTGTCGCAGAACCGCAATCGGGACGAACCCATATCGCAAACGGCGGACTGCCGCGCCGGATTGTTTGTATATTCGGGCTAATTTTTGTATGTTTGTCTACCTATTATATTCCGCATTCCGACGGAGCGGCCATCCCCGGTTCACCGGATGTCCGGGGAAGTCATATGCGGCCATAAACATCATTAACAACCCATGCCCACATTCAGCAGCGACCGCATCAGCAAAATAATTATTCCGGATCTGGAACGCCGGTTCAGACGTGGCTACATCGACTATTTCGACCGGAAGAACGGAATCGACCAACCGGTAGAGGAAGTTCCGATCCGGTCGATCATACCCCTGGAGCAATTCGAGGGGCTGATGAAACTGCTCGATGACATCGTGCTCTTCAGCGCGGCGACACCGGAACTGACAAGCAATTTCGAGGGGCTGTGGAACCGCCTTGATCTCCCGGACAAAGACGACAAGAACCGGTTCGAGTGTACGCGCATGGGGCTTATTTCGCTCGAATCCTACATCAAGGTCTTCATCTACCTGTTGTGCGGCAACGGCGACCTGCTGCGCCAGATCGACGCAGAGAAACGAGGTCTCGGATACATCCTCAACAATCTCAGCATCCCGTCCCCGGACGGGAAACGCGGACTGTTCGACACCCGGTACGCGGGCCTGTTCGACACGCTGCGCCGCTACCGGAACGGAATCACGCATACTCCGACCGACACCAATGTGTATGAAAGCGACATCCTGGTAGTCAAGGAAAACCTGAGCGACACATACGACGAACTGTTCCTGCTGACGCTGACCGGACTGCTGTTGCTGCTCCACCACCACGCCGACTATTACAGGCGGTATCTCGACGAACACCGGCTCGAACTTCCTTTGGAAAAAGCCGCATCTGGATCGCCGGCCGACGATTTCGACCTCGAACAATTCAAGGACCATTACCTCGAAGAACTGCTCGGCGAACAGAACCGCGAACTGAAACAGAAGGTGGGCTTTATCGGCCGGATAGACAACCAGCAGACGCTGAACCTGCTGCCGCTGAAACTCCAACGCCGGCAGGATGCCGGGGAGGAGCCGTCCGACCGCGACGACGACCGTCCGGACGAAGGCAGCGATTTTACGGACGGGGAGCAGGATGGCATGGCGATGGACGACCTGATAGACGCCGGGGACCGCATCAGCGTGATTCTGGGTAACCCGGGCGCAGGCAAGACCACGGTGCTGATCCGCCTGATCCGCCAGTATGCCGACCTGTGGCACAACGGCGACCGCTCGATCCTGCCCCTGCGGATCAACCTCAACGCCGTAACCGAGGGCCAAACGATGGACGACGCCCTGCGGACGGCCTTCAACGCAGGCTTCGGAATCACGACGACCGAAGACCGCAAACGAATGGTATTCGCCCATGCGGAACAGTTGCTCGAAGAGGGACGCATTGCGCTTTTCATCGACGGACTGAACGAACTGAAGGTCTCCCGTCCCGAACTCTTCATGGCCTCGCTCGGATCGTTCATCGTCAAATATAACAAATGCCGTTTCCATATCACGGGACGCATCCACGAATTCGCCGCCTGCCGCGAGGCTTTCCGGCGCATCGAGGGGTGCGGAATTTACCACCTCTGCGAAATTTCGCTCGACCAGATCCTGCTCTACCTCCGCCAACTGGGCCTCCGGGAGGAGCGGATCGACGAGTTCCGGCTGCAAATAGTCCGGGCCGGGATCGAAGAACTGCTGGGCACGCCGCTCAACTTCATGATGATCGCCGCCCTGCTGCTCGGCAGCACGGAATACAAGATTCCGGCGGTCGGCAACCGGGGCGAACTGCTCGAAATGTTCATGCGCTCGTCGCTGAGCGTCCGGAGCAAGGAAAAATTGGTGGACGAAGCGGTCAATTTTAACGCTTTCGACCTACTGCAACAGATGGCCTGGCGGATTTCGACCGAAGGGAAACGGGTCCTGCGCGAGGATTTCGTCATCGAGATCGCCCGCGACCCGCGCTATAAAGGGGCCGACCGGGTGGAGAAACTCGTCGACAGTCTGATCGGACTGCACATCGTCGACCAAAGCGTCGACCACAAAGGGAGCTGGCTCACGTTCTTCGTGGACACCTATCTCGAATATTTCTTTGCCCGGCGCCTGGCGCTCGACTTCTGCGAACAGCACGCGTCGTTGCCCAAACAACTGGACGTAAACGACGAGCACAATTTCGAAATCCTGAAACTCACGCTGGAGCTGATCTGCAGCGGATGGGTCCGCAAAGAGGGTTGCATCGCCGACGGCCGCGACTTCGTCAAAGCCCTCTACGACCTGGGACACACCCCCGCACAGCCGGCTCCGACGACAACCACCGACGGCATACTGCAAACCGATGGCCTGCCCGTAAAACCGGCCATCAACAAAAACCTGGCTCTCGTGGCACGAATGGCTGCGGGGCTGAAACCCTACACCGACAAAACGAACCCCAACGCGCGGCTGCTGATCGAATCGTGGCTGCTCAATACGATGGTCGTCTACCGGATCAGCCACCCGGTTCCCGACCCGGAAGGGGATTACGACTATATCCGGCAGTTGGCCGAATGCGCCGTCGTCCTGTCGAGCGAACGGATTTTCAGGGAACTCTTCTCGGACTATTGGCTGACGGCCCTGCTGCTGACCGTCGCCGACGATTTCGGCATGCACCTGCCCGAGAACCCCGAAAAAACAATGACGCTCCACCGAACGCTGATCGACAACTGCACCGATATCAGGCTGTTCTACCGGTTCCTGCATTCGCGCTACCTCGACCTGGTGCTGTTCCGTCCCCGCTCGGCGCAACGGATGCGGAAGTTCCTTTCACTGCTTTTCGGGAACCTGAAAAAATACACCCAAAAACTGCTTTACGGCTATATCGCAGAGTGGCGGGAGGCCGACGAGCAGCAGCAGGGCGGCGACATCTACCTGGCGCAGGACGCCAACACCCTGCTGCTCTATATCGACGATGTTGACTACCTGATTTCGAGATACGATCTTCCCGCAGCAGAACGCTCCCAAACCAAGATCGGATGGTCGCAACTGCGCAAACTGATGCGCAACTACGACGACGAGAGGCTGGCTGCGTTCATTTTCACCGAGCAGTTCTTCGGACTGCTGATGTACCGGGAACAGATGGCGCTTTACCTCTTCCGCTTCTACATCTTCCGCAACCGTTTCTCGCGCTACCTGATGCAGTTCCTTTTCGAAGGTACGGGCCGCAAAGGAATATCCCCCGGGAATCTCTCGGAACTGCTGGACGCGTTCCCGCTGGAAAAGATTCCGGTCGAAGAGGCCCGCAGGCGCTACGACAACGAAATCTATGACTACCTGACGCAGGAGACGCGCAGCGAGGAGTCGGACGATGGGTTGATCTACCGCATTTTCGATGTGAACGCGGAGCGGATACGGCTCGCGATCAAGGATGCGAATACCCCGTTCGAAGGGTTGACGGCGTGTATTCAGACAGACGGCACACGAAGGTTCTACCGCGTGGAGGCCGACGGATATGTCGACGCCCGGGGCGAAACCTTCAGCCTGAGCAGTCGCGACGGCTCGCTGCTGCCCGTCTCGGGGAAGATCGTCGCGCCGGACGGGACGGAACTCGCCTATGCGGCCTCCGCCAGCAACAAAGAGATTTCGGCAACCTGCTACGAAGCGGCGGACATTGCCTGGCTGCGCGCGCTGACCGAAGCCGGAACCGCGGTACGGATCGGATCGGTGGAGTGCGGCCTGCGCTTCGCCGTGAGCACCCCGCTGATCTGCTACCGCGTCCTTACGCTTCGGCGCGATGCGGCATGCGGTCTCCCCCGCTTCACGGGCGAGATCACCTTTTTCCGCGACGGCGATCAATCCGCACCGGTCGTCATCGACCGACGCATGCGCCCGGAGAACCGCTACCGCAACCACCGCCTTTTCCAGCCGATCACCCAGGCGCCCCTCAAAACCCCGGACACCCCCTACATCGTCTTCGGATACGCCGGGCGCAAGGTTATGGTGATCACCGACAAACTGATGAACACCGACCGCTACACCGACGCATCGGTCCGCCTGTGGGCGAAGAACCAGTCGGTTTCGTGCCGGTTCGTCACGGGATGCAAGATGCAGCAGGGCTTCGTGGAACTCACCCTGCGTTCGTCCGTCAAGTGGGACCTGAAACCGTCGGGAACACTCCGTCATACACTCCCCGACGGTTCGACCGAGCATATCCCCTATATCTTCTGCCTCTCGAACCGCACCACATTCGTCCTGCGCATTTTCCACGAGGACTTCGTAGCCCGGATGCGCAACCAGTCGGTCTGCGACCGCTACATCGCCGGGGAGAACGACTTCCGGGTCGGGAAACTCAGCCTGCGTCTCGAATCGGTGGAGTATTACGAGCCGAATTCCAAACTGTCGCTTCTGGAACTGGAACTTACCGACGGACAATCCGTCGTTCCGGTCAAAGGTTCGCTCGCCATCACCCTGAAGCGCGAAACGCAACCTGCGCAACTCTCGTTCACCGGCGAGACGCGCGGTCCTTCCACCATGTTGGTGAATGTCCGCTGCGCGGGAATCGACCTGCAAGGCCGCGAAGCCCGCTTCCTCGTGCCCGACTCGGGCATGCCGCTCGCCAAAGGGCTCTACCTGCGCGCCCCCGGCTCGACGGCGCACCTGTGCATCCGGCAGACACCGCAGCCGGTACAGTGGTGCATCGAACTCGAACTGCGCGCCGAACTCCGCTTTCCGGAATCGGGCGAGATCAGTTTCGAAGAGTACCCCGATGCCGCGTTCGGTTTCCGGAACCTTTCCGCCGGGGAGCGAACCGGCACGCTCCTCGTGTGGTGCACCGAAAAAGAGGCAGTCGATTGCGACAGCTTCATCCGGACGGTGTCGCAGGCAACCCGGATCACCCTGTCGTCCGGCGGACGCCAGACGCAGATGGAACTCTACCAGGTCGGCAACGCCACTCGGCAGACGGGTTACGGACGGCTGGTCGCCGTCGATTTCCCGGGCGGAGCGGAGACGGACGCCGAGGCGTACTATGCCGCAAACCGGCTCCGGGTGGAGATACTGATGCCGGTTGTCAACACGATCGACATTCCCAAGGTCGAAAAAACACTTTACAAAATCCATTCGCTGGGCTACAACAAGGCGGGGAGCAACCGAATCCGGATCGTCAGGCCGCTGACCGGGATCGACAAACTGTGGCTTTCGCTCGACGACACCAAAATCATGTGCCGTCCCCGCGACCTGGTAACCGAAGTGCTGGACGGCGTGGAGTACCTATGCCTGGGCGTGGAGACCGAAAGGGGCGTGGTTCCGCGCATCCTCAATACGGGAACCCTCCATTTCTTCCGCCGCGGGGAGTCCGGCACGGAACCCGAGCAGGTCGGCTTCGGAGTGATCTTCCCGCTGATCGCATACGGCCGTCCCGAACGCTACCATGCGGACATCTGCGATGTCGTCAGCAGTGAAATGGCGCATACGGTTACGATCATAAACGAGCAGATCATCGAATTTTTCGTAGCCAAGAGCCGTTCTTACCTGCTGCTCGACAATGAAAAATTCTTCGAACAAATCTGCCGGATGAAAACCCTGGGGCAGGTTTTCGACGTTTGCCGCATCATCTCCCAGGACAATGCCCAGGGGCTGGCCGTCTATTCGGCCCTGCACAAAAGCATGGCCTACACCTGCGATACGGAGTCCGGTTTTTCGAGTCCCGGCTACGAAGCCGACAGCCATGTCCTGTTCGAGAAGAACCACCGCATCCGCCTGCTGCGGGATATTCCGCGACAGCCCTGCATGGGATGTAAGACGGGAGTGGTCGTCTATTACAACGAACGCCGCGACGCCTTTATCTCCGTGGAGAACGAGGCGGAGGACTACTACTACCCGATGCGGGACGACGAAACATTCCAGCCCGGCGACCGGGTATCCTTCTTCGTAACGGAGAACCTGCTCTACAAACGGCGGCGGAACGCCGGCAAAACGATGATGGCCGACAACGTGCAATACACCGGCACAGCAACCTCTTACCAGGGGCGGATCGTGGACAAAGTCACCCGGCAGGACGACGCAAGCGGCATGACAGTGCTCGAACTCACCGTAGCGGCCGACGACAAACGCCTCCCCCGGTCGCAGGTAACCATCACGCTCTACGACGCGTCGAACCAGCGGTGGTCGATCATCTCTGCCTGGGAAAAGGAAACCCCGTGTTCCTTCTTCATCGTCAAGGGCAAGTGGTATCTCCTCCTGACCCCGGACCCGGCACAAACCCCTTCAACCGAAAACGCACATGGAGAATAGGAATTCCCTGCAACCCATTCGTACCGCCGCTCCTGCCGACAGATTGCTGGGGCGCGTGTGCAGCATCGACGGCCGCCGCTACCTCGACTGCGGATTCGACCAGCTGATCGCCGTCTCCGACGCGGACGCGGCGAACTACGCCGACGGAACTTTCGTCGAAGTGGAGATCGCCGCCGGAACGACCTTCTGGCACGACGCGGTTTCACAGCAGCAGGCCGTGCAGGAGTCGTTCGACCAGCTCATCGCCTCGATCCGCGAACGAACGACACTCAAAGTCGGGCTGGAGGCGGCAAACATGGAGGAACTGCGGACCAGACTGACCGGCCCCGCTCCTTCCGACAAACGTTTCCGGGTCTACGCTCCGGGCAATAGATGCCATTTCACGCTCAGCCTGAAGAACTGCACGGGCGAACACCTCTTCCGGCTGCTGGCCGGCGAGCGGATCGAAGCGCAATGCTGGGACTATACGAATTTCAACCGACTGAAAACCAATATCGACGAGCCGATCTGCCTGAATCCGGTGCGGCCCGAACCCATCGACGCCGCAGAAGGCAAATGTTTCGATGTCTACATCAACCAGGCGGTCAATTTCGGATTGTTCGTCTCCTTCGGCGGAAACGACGGCCTGATCCATAAGAAGTCGATCCCGAACTACGACGAACGATTCCGCAGCGGCGAGATCGCCACGACCTACCGTCGCGGGACGAAAATCCCGGCAAGGCTCCTTTCGAAAATCCGCGATGAGAAGTCGAACAGGATTCGGTATACATTCGCCCCTGTAACGGACGACAACCCGGTCGCTTTCGACTCGCTGACACTCGATGTCGGGGACACGGTAACGGTCCAGGTCAACAACGTGACCCGCAACGGGCTCTCCGTATGCTATCGCGGCGAGGTCCACACGGTCGACAAAAATTCGGTCCCCAACTGCGTGGAACGCTTCCGCAACGGAGTCTACTCCCCGAACCAGCCATTGCGGGTGAAGATAATCACCCGCAACGACAAGCAGCGCCATTTCCTGTTCGAACTGCTCGACAAGACGGTCGATTACGGGCTGACGGAGGGCGACATCCTCCGCTGCAAAATCACTCCGACGGAGATCCGAACCGTGATCAACGGACGAGCGTGCTCGTTCTACCTCCACCCGCAGGAGCTACCCGGTTCACTGAACAATTATCTTCAGGAACATACACTCGAAACCGAAGTGCGCGTCTGCGGCTTTTTCGAGCATGGCGACCCGAAATTCCACTTCAAAAGCCTGATCGTCGAGCGCATGCGGGCCCTCGACGATGGCCTGACGCTCGACGCCGAAGTGCTCTTCGAAGACGAGCAGGCCGGGATCATACTCTGGCGGGCCGACGAAATATTCGGCTTTCTACCGGTCGGCAGTTACTCCTTCCCGATGGCCCGCAACATCGCCTTCTCACCCGGCGAGCGAATCGCCATACGGGTCGGTCAGTCAGACGGAAAGACCTTTTTCCGGCTGGCGCAACAGCCGGTCAACCCCTGGGACTCTCTCTCCGGCATTGCCGAGGGAAAGCGTATCCGGGTACAGGTGAGCGATGTGCAGGAGGACGAAATCCGGATCGGCTATGACCGGGTCTTCGGCATCCTGAATGCCCATACCGCCCGCCGGCCCGAGGCAGGCGAAACGGTCGAGGCGTTCGTATCGCGTTTTTCCCCGTCAGAAGCAGTCCTGGAGTGCTTCACCACGGATTACGCCGCCGCTCCGGACGGCCTCGAACCGGAGACTGAATACGACCTACGGGTGGTAGGCTATGCCGCCGGAGCGGGCGTGCTGTGGGGCTTGCAGCAGGAACGGCTGGTCGAACTGGAATTGGAACGGCCCGAAATGCCCGATTATGTTACCGAATACCTGCTCCGCCACGGCAGCCGGATTCGCGTGCGTACCGAAGAACGGGATGGCTGCTGCCGGGCCCACCTGCTTTACGACAAGGAGGCCCTTTGGGCGCAGGCCGGCCTGCACGAAGGCGACCGCTGCTACCCGGTCATCGCGGAGATTCGCCCCGACCGGATGATCGTAGCGTATCGCGATGTGATCGGCTATATCCCGAACGACGAACTCGACTGGAATTCGTCCCGGATCGTCGACCGCTCGGTCTACCGTCCGGGCATGCAGGTCGAGGCCCTCGTCATGCGGGCCGACGCGGCGGGCGGAGAACTGGTCTTCAGCCGCAAGGCGCTGCTCAGCGACCCCTGGCCGACTTACCCCCACCGGGAGGGCGACGTGGCCGAAGGAACCGTTGTGGCGGTGCTGCCAAACGGCAACCTGCTTGTAGATGTCGACGGCATCGTGGGCGAAGTGCTGAAATACAATGTCTCGTGGTTCAATTTCCAGAGCGGAATGAACCGTTACAGAACGGGCGACCGGATCCGGGTCCAGCTCATGAAGTTCGACCCCGCAGCCCGGGTGCTGTTCCTGAGCGGAACCGGCTGTACCAAGTCCCCGTGGAACACGGTAAACTACCGGGTCGGCACGAAATACGAAGTAACGGTGCTGCGGACCGACCGCATGGCCGTCATGGTCGCACTGGACGGAATCATCGGCGAGATAACGCGCGAACGCATCGGGTGGATCACCCCGCCGAGCGCCGAGGGCGCATTCGCCGAAGGCGAACGAATCGAAGCGCAACTCGTCTTCATCAACCGCACGAAGCGGGTGGCCCAGTTCAGCCGCAAGGCCGTGCTGCCCGATCCCTGGAACGCCCCGATCGCCGAAGGCGATGTGGTGGAGGCGAAAGTGGTGGAAACCACGGCGGCAGAGGTGCGTTTCGATGTCGGAGGCCGGCTGGGCGTCTGCTCCCGCGAAATGGCCCGCGCATTCATCGCCGGAGCCTGCGGCGACGTGCAACTGAGCGCACTCTTCCGCCCGGGAGAGGTTCGCCGGGTGCGAATCGAGGGCATCGACCGCTACAACCGGCGCCTGTACGTCGGTTCGCCCGACCGGGAGGACCACCGTCCAATGGTCGGCCAACGATTCAAAATCACGATCCTCAGCCGGGAATGGGCGGAGTACCGGGTTGAAACCTCCGGGGGCATCCGCGGCATACTTCCCTTCGAACGCGCCACTTGGAGTGCCCCGGAAACTTCCCGCCTCGCACCCGGCGACCATCTGGAGGCGCAGGCCGCAGCCTACGACTTCAAACGCGGCTGCCTGCTGTTCGACCATCGCACCCTGATCCCCGATCCGTGGAAGTCGCTCCGCATCACCCCCGAATCGTTCATCGAAACGCAAATCGTGGCCTTCGACGCGGGATCGGCCATCGTGCGTTACGAAGGAATCGACCTGTGGCTTTCGCCCCGCGATACGGCGATCCTCGCCGGAAAGCCGTGGCTGGAAGCCGTCACAGCCGACGAACTGCCGGAGAACGGCCGCTTCCGGCTCTATGTCGCCAAATTCGACGCCGAAAAACGCCGGCTGCTGGCGGAACCGCGTCCGCAGCTTTCCGACGCATTCCGCAACGGAGCCGGGGCCGAAGTCGAGGTGAAGCGCTGCACCGAAGAGGGCATCCATGTCTTCTGCGCGAGCGAAAAGTGCTTCGGATTCATCCCCAGGGAGGAAATCATCTGGGGAATCGTCGACTCGGCCTGCTCGCTCTACGACGAGGGTGAAAAACTGTCTGTCTGCAACCTGGGTTACGATGCCAACCGCGGCCTTTGCCGCTTCAGCCGGCGGAGACTGCTGGCCGGGGCCTCCGTTCCGTTTGTCGCGGGAGCCCGCCTCTCCGCCCGGATCACACGCATAACCGAAAAGCTCCTGGTAGTGATGTGCAACGACACGGAGGTTTCGGTACTTCTCGAAGATACGACCTGGACCCCGCCCTTCCGACTGGGCGAGCGCTACCTGCCGACCCGCTACGCGGTGGGCGAAGAGATCAAAGCCGTGGTCGAACGACTGGTAGAAGCCGGAGTTCCGCGGCTCAGCATCCGCCGGCTGCAACCCAATCCGTGGCTCTACTGCCCGGTGTCGGACAACGATACGGTCGTCGCCGAGGTGGTCGGGCACTGCGGAGAGAAAGCTGCTGTCGAATACGCAGGCTATGCCGGCCTGATCGAAGACCTCGCCCCGGGACTGGGCTCGACGCTCGTTCCGGGCGACCAGGTGGCCGTCAGCTGCAAAGCCCTCGACCGGGAGCAGGGCCGCCTTCGCTTCTCGCTCGTGAAAATCCTGCCCCGGCCGTGGGTGGAGGCCGGATTCCGGCAATACGACACAGTGGAGTGCACGGTCGTTTCCGTCGGGGACGACCGAACGCTCACAGTCGATGCGACCGGTTATGCAGGCATCGTGCCCTGCGAGGAACTGGCGTGGGGCGAGCCTTCCGCGACATTCGTTCCGGGGCAGCGGCTTTCGGCGACGATCCTGCGGATCGACTACGAAAACCTCGCCCTCACCCTGAGCCTTCGCTATGCCGAAGGCGTTCCCCCGGCGAACATGCCGCTGCGCATCGGCGAAGCACACCGTTTCCGGATTATCGACGTACGGACCGCAGCGCGGAAAATGACCGAACAGCTCACCGTGGAGAGCATCGAAATGCCGGCGCTGCGCGGCGTGATCTTCGCCCGCGACCTGGCCTGGGAACGCGCCGGACGTTCGGCGGCAGCCTATCGCCCCGGCGAAGAGATCGAAGCGGTGGTCACCGATCTGATACCGCGCAAGCTGACCTTCAAGGCGAGCCTGCGCGACATGGCAGACGACACGCGGTCGCTCGACGACATCCGCCCGGGCGAGAAACTCGACGTGACGCTGCGCAAGTTCATCCCGCAGGAGTTTGTCGCCGAAGTAACCTATTACGACTATACCGGACGGCTCACGCTCGACCCCAACGTCTGGAACGGCGTCGAAAACCTCACCAACTACTTCCGCCCCGGCCGCGAGATCGAAGCCGAGGTAACGGCAGTCGATCCCGACAAACGGAGTCTGGAGTTCCGGTTGTCCGAAGAGGAATATACGCCCGACTGGGAAGGTATCCAGCTTACGGAAGGCGACACGATCGAGGTGGAAGCGGACTATGTGATGGATTCGGCCCTCTTCGTCAACTACCACGGAATCATTGTCGCCCTGCGCCGTGAGGAGCTGAGCTGGCTGCCGGTTTTCCGCATCGCGGAAAACTACCGCGACGGCGACACGCTCCGGGTGAAAGTCAAACGATTCGACCGGGAAAACCGTATCCTGAAATTCAGCGTCCGGGAACTCCTGCCCAACCCGTTCCTGCGCGAAATGCCCTTTGCGGAGGGCGATCTGGTCCGGGGAACCGTCATGCAGGTCGTGCCTCAGGGCCTCTATGTGGATTGCAGCGGGTACCCGTGCTACATTGCCAATACGGAGTTCGCAGGAGACATCCGCCGCAACTACAAAGAGGGCGACGCGCTCCGCGCCCAGATTCTCTCCATCGACCCCGGACAACGGAAAATCCGGCTCACCCGCCGCTGCGAAGAACTCGCCGACGATGAGATCCGGTTCCTTCCTGGCGAATGGCTCTGGTTTACCGTGACCGAGCGGACCAATGCGGGCCTATGGGCCGAATACGAGGGCTACCGCGCCTTCCTGTCCGATGCCGACGCCGGGCTTCGGGAAAACGAGACGTACGACCAGCGTTACGGAACGGGCCAGTTAGCCTGGATGCGCGTGAAGGGAATCGACGAAAAGGCCAATGCGCTCACGGTATCGGCCGAACTGGTCAGCGACTATTCGCAGTTCGACAGTTGCACGGCGGGCACGGTCGATGTCGCCGAAGTGATTCACGTGGCCGTCAAGGCGATCACGGTTTGCTTCCGGGGCATCTACTGCCGGGTTCCGCTCGAACGGGCCAGCCTCTTCCCGATCGCCAATGCCAAGATGCTCTATACGGTGCGCGAACAGTTGACGATGGTCGTCGAAGCCGCCGACCCTGAGACGCGGACGCTGACGCTCAGCGTGCAGCAACGCTACAACGACTGGTCCCAAATTCCAGTGCAGGTGGGCGACCGGGTTTCGGGCGAAATCTGCTTCCGGTCGCCGCGTTTCGGGCTGTTGCTGCGCGACGGGGAGCTTTTCTACCGGGTGTGCGCCGAGCGCCATTTCTGGCAGCCGGTGACCGAACTCGCATTGTACCCAATCGGTTCGCGCTGCGAAGAGGCCGTCGTGGAACGCATCGACCCCGAGGCGCGGATGATCTATATCTCGATCGGAACCCGTGCCGCAACCGATCCGTTCGAGCAGGCCCGACTCCGTAACGGCGACATCGTGAAGGCCGTAGTGGCCGGGGGCGACAAGGCGGTCTGCGTACTCCGCTACGGGGAACTCTACCTCTCGATGCCCCGGGAAGAGGTTTTGCCGGGCCATACACCCGAGCGCGGCGACGAAGTCAAAGTCCGCATATTGTCGGTTGACAAGGTCAAACGCTCCTTTTACGTTTCGCAGCGCGCCGTAACGCACGATCCGCTCCTCACGCTCAGCGTGGGCCAGAAGGCAGAGGGCACGGTGCTGAGCCTGTTCGGAACGATGTGCCTGGTCCAGATCAATGGACTCGTCGGAACGCTCCCGGTCAGCGAGGCGCAGATCAGGGCCATGAACATCCGGGCCGATGCGAAAATAACGGTTTACATCTCCGCCATCCGCTTCACGACGCGGCAGATCTCCTTCTCGCTCACGCCGACGCCCAACAGCGACCTGGCCGTCGGCTCCCGCGTGCAGTGTACGGTGGTCAAAACCACGTCACACCATGTGTTCTGCACATTCCCCAAACGGAACAGGCTCTACGACGCGGTGATCAAATCCCCGGAATTCTACTGGAACCGCCCGACCGACGTACCATGTCAGGTGGGCGACCGGATCAATGCCGTCATCACGGGCGAAGAGATCATCGGCAAAACGAAGTACACGACATTAAACGCCTGCGTATTGACCCTCAATCCGCTGCTGACCGCCGAAATCGGCGATACGGTCCCCTGCACGGTGCTGGGAGCGGTTGCTGGCGGTTACCTGATGCGCTGCGGCGGAGCCGTCGGCTTCCTCCACTGCTCCGAGATCATGTGGCAGTATTGCGACCAGTGGCACGGCATCTGGAAACGCGGCGATAAGGTTTCATGCCGGATATTGCACCTCTCTCCTGCGGACGGCAGCCTGCTGCTGAGCCATAAGGAAACCGTCGGCGATCCTTTCCTCAGGCATATGCCGAAGGCCGGGGCCGGTTATCCGGCTACGGTACGGTACTCTT
Source organism: Bacteroidota bacterium (assembly GCA_023443765.1). GTDB lineage: Bacteria > Bacteroidota > Bacteroidia > Bacteroidales > Rikenellaceae > Alistipes. The sequence continues at coordinate 40,919 of JAEZTA010000013.1, forward strand.
CGGACGAATGTGTCGTCGTCCGGCTCGGGGAAACCGGGATCGAAGCCACGATCTCCAAGGCCGACATGAAAGTCTTTTTCACGGGCGTCGGGCAGTTTATCCCGCAGTCCGGCACAACAATATCCGAAGTAACAGTCGACCGCATCGAGAACCCCGGAGACCCGAAGTGGCGTCATCCCTTCGTCCGGGTAACCCTGCTTTAACCCACAAGGATCCATGGATAACAAACTGCATTACGCGCATACCTTTTTCTGCGGCCACCTCGCCACCACCCAACGGGCCTCCGACGTGCTGGCCGCCGACGAGCGGTGGCAGGCGGAAAAGCCCCTGACCCGCGAGGCTTACGAACGGCTCAGCAGCATCTATTACGAGAGTTTCATCGACTCGCTCATGCAGGTCGACGGACGAACCTCGGGGGCGATCTACGCCGACACGGCGCACCTGACCCTGGAAACCGACCGGCTCTGCACGCTGCGCCACCCGAAGCTCCCCGCCGCGGAATACGCCTTCAGGCTGTGCCGGTTCCACCTCTTCTTCTTCCCCTACGACATCTGCCTTTTCGCCATGGAGATCGCCGAAGAGCCCGAAACGACGCTCGACACGCTGACCGCCGCACACGGCATCCTGCGCGAGACTTCCTATTATGAAGTTGTAGAACAGGGGGGTCAGAAATCGGAGATCGACGCCCGGGAGTACCTCGACCTGCTGGAAGAGATCCTGCGGCTGTGCCCGCCCCGGTCGTCGGCCGAAACCCCGCATCAGGGACGTTTCGCCGGCCTGACCCTCACCGGCAACAAACTGAAATGTTTCCAGATCTTCATTTTGGACGACTTCTCGGACGAACTGCTCTTCGAACTGGGAACCCTGAGCCCCGTCGGCTGCGTCGCCGACCACAAACACGAATATTCCCCCTCCCAGGAGTATTACGACCGGATTATCCACACCCACACGGTTTCGGCATTCCGCGACTGGAAGGCGCTGGCGCTGGTCGACAGTTTCACCGTGGTGGCAAAAGGACGCACGACGGCGCAAATGTGGGTATGGCCCAACAGCTATTTCCGGCTGATCTACATCCATGCGCTTTACCAGAAGACGCTGCTTTTTGCCGTCAACCGGCAATTCCGCTCGGATACCAACGACCGGAAATCCATCCGGCTGCTCCACAAGATGAAGGAACAGGAGCATTGGTACGCCTTTTCGAATATCTCCTACAACTTCCTGCCCCAGCTTATCTACCGGGCAATCGACTCGGGGCTGGACATCGCTGCCGAGCGTGAACAGCTGCACCGCCACCTCGAACAGGAGGCCGAACGGCTCGAAAAGAACTCGGAGCGGCGACTGGCGGGACTGATTCTCTTCCTGACGATGCTGACCGTCTGTTCGGCCACCTACGACGGTTCGTCGCTGGTGAGGGAGTATTTCGGCTGGGAAAGCGGCACGGCCCCGTTCCGGATTTTCGCAACGATCCTGCTCTCCGCAATCGTGATCACAGGATTTTCCGTCTGGCATTACCGGCGCAACAAATCCTGATCGGATATGGAGTTGATTTCCTATTCACCCGAAACGCTTTTCCACGTCCTGACCCATTTCGAGACAGCGGACGAAGCCCTGCGCGACAGCCTGCGCCGGGTCGGATTTACCGACGAGGCGATCGACGGTCAGTTACGCATGCCCGGGTCCAAATTCCTACACGCTTTCGCCCGGTCGCCACAGGAAGCCATCACACGGTTGCAGCGGGATTTCCCCGGGTCATTCACCGCCCTGCGCCCCGAAGCCGACGGCCGGGTGCGTCTGTCTTTCCGCTACGACGAACCTATCGGAACGAGCGGAGTGACAGCGGATGCCGAACTGACACCCGCAGAACGGGCTACTGTTCGTACCATCCTGCGCAACGGATGCCTGGTCCGCACAGCCTGCATCTCCCGCGCAATCCCTACCGGAACCTGCCAACTGATCCTCGAACACACCGGAGAAGCCGGGTATGCCCTGCGTACACTCTTCCCCGGGGAACTCGCCCCTCCCCTTCCCCAGCCGGGCGAAACTCCCGACCCTTTCTGGGCCACACATCTCCTTATCGAATTCAACTCGACTGTTTAAAAGAGTAGATTACGCTGCGATTTTTGATTTTAAGCCGGCAAGTTGCATACATCGTAAAGAACGGGGCGGATGGATAGTACCTAAGTATTCCATTCGCCCCGTTCGAGGGATATGCGGCAGGTGCGCCGCAATCATCGAAAATCAGACCAGACCCGAGAATCCCATAAACGCCATCGCCAGAATTCCGGCTGTGATCAGCGCGATGGGAATGCCTTTGAAGGCCTTAGGTACATCCTCAAAGTCAAGGCGCTCGCGGATACCCGCGAAGAGCACCAGCGCGAGGGCGAAACCGAGGGCCGTAGCCACCGAGTAGGTGACGCTCTGCAACAGGTTAAATTCCTTCTGGATCATCAGGATCGCAACGCCGAGCACGGCGCAGTTGGTCGTGATGAGCGGCAGGAAGATACCCAGCGCCTGATAGAGCGACGGCGAGAGTTTCTTGAGCATGATCTCGACCATCTGCACGAGGGCCGCGATCACGAGGATGAAGACGATCGTCTGCATGTAGACGATGTCCAGCGGCACGAGCACATACATCTGAATCAGCCACGCCACGAGGGCCGCAATGGCCATCACGAAAGTTACGGCGGCTCCCATACCCATCGAGGTCTCGACTTTCGACGACACGCCCAGGAAGGGGCAGATGCCGAGGAACTGCGCCAGCACCACGTTGTTAACGAAGATGGCGCCGATGATGATTGCAAAATAGGAAAGCTCCATAACTATTTCTTGGCTAATTTGTTAAACAATACCATCAGGTACCCGAGCACCAGGAAGGCACCGGGAGCCAGCACGAAGATCAGCGGCGCAACGTCCGTAAATCCGAGGTTGAAGCCGAAGATGGCTCCGCTGCCCAGTATCTCGCGCACGGCGCCCACCACGGTCAGCGCCAGCGTGAAGCCCAGGCCGATGCCGACGCCGTCGAGCATCGAATCCAGCGGCGTATTCTTCGAAGCGAATGCCTCGGCACGGCCGAGGATGATGCAGTTCACCACGATCAGCGGGATGAAGACGCCCAGTGCACTGTACAACGCCGGCACATAGGCCTGCATCAGCATCTGGATGATCGTCACAAACGAGGCGATCACGACGATAAACGCCGGGATGCGGACCTTGTCGGGGATGATGTTCTTGATCAGCGAAATCACGAGGTTCGACATGATCAACACGGCCATCGTCGCCAGTCCCATGCCCATGCCGTTCTCGGCCGAAGTCGTCGTTCCCAGCGTGGGGCACATACCCAGCACCAGCACGAACGTCGGGTTGTTCTTGACAATCCCGCTCAATACAATCTGCAACTTATTCATTTTGACCTCCTTCCTGAGCCGCAGGCTCATTGCTTTGCGAAGCGCCGGATGCCGTGTCGGTCGGGGCCGTGCCCGTCGCTACGCTCTTGTAAGCCATCCACGCGCGGTTCACCGCATCGAGGTAGGCCCGCGACGAGATCGTCGCAGCAGTCAGCGCATCGACATCGCCGCCGTCCTTCGTCACGGCCAGTTTGCCGTTCACAAGTTTCTTTTCTTCGAGTTTCTGACCCTTGACGCCGTTGAGCAACACGTTGCCGTCGTCGGCCATCTTGGTCCCGAGCCCCGGGGTCTCGGTCTGCTCCAACACGTTGATGTTCACCACCTCGCCTTCGGGGGTGAAGCCCACCATCATGCGGATCACGCCGCCGAAGCCCTGCTTGGTCATCGACTGTACGGCATAACCGCTCACATTGCCTGCCGAGGTCGCCGTATAGACCACGATCGGCATGTCGTCGATGGTCACCTCCTCGGTCGTCGTCGCGTCGAACGCCGGAAGCACCTCGTTCAGGGCCGCCAGCGTCGCAGCCTCTTTGGCTGCCGCAATCGGCTCCACGGTAATCATATTGACGAAGCCCACTCCCGCCGAAGCGATAAGGGTGATGCCGAAGAGGACGGCCGTCATGTTCAAAAGTGTACTTTTCATGCTGTCACCTCCTCTATTTCACGCCGAAGCGCTTGGGTTTGACATATTTGTTGATCAGGGGCACGCAGGCGTTCATGATCAGGATCGCAAACGACATGCCTTCGGGATAAGCGCCCCACAGACGGATCAGCATCGTGATCAGACCGATTCCCACGGCGAAGATCACACCGCCCTTCACCGTCATCGGCGAAGTCGAATAGTCCGTCGCCATGAAGATCGCGCCGAGCATCGCACCGCCCGCAAGGACGTGGAACACACCGGCCCGCCAGGCAGTCCCGAAGAGATACCCCAATTTATAACCAGCCGAGTAGGCTCCGTCAGCGGCCTGCGGAAGCGCATCGAACGACACGGAGCACATCGCAACCACTCCGGCGAACACAGCCATCGTCACGAGCACCGTCACCGGAATGTGCCACGTGATCACGCGCCGCCACAGCAGGTAGACGAAACCGCACAGCAGCGCCGCAGCGGCCACTTCGCCCAGCGAACCGGGCATGTTGCCCAGCAACATCTCCTGCACGCCCATCACGGCGGGCGATGCACCTTGTTTCACGGCTGCCAGCGCCGTCGCACCCGACAGGGCATCGAACGAGCCGTTCACGGGCAGCGGCCAGGTGGTCATCTGCACGGGATAGGCGATCAGCAGGAACACACGTCCCACCAGCGCAGGGTTAAAGGGATTCTTGCCCAGACCGCCGAAGGTCATCTTCGCAACGGCGATGGCCACGAACGCGCCCATCACGACGATCCACCAGGGAATCGACGACGGCAGGTTGAAGGCCAGCAGTACGCCGGTCACCACTGCCGACCAGTTGCCGATGGTCGACGTTCCGCGAACCATGAATTTCTGAATCAGGTACTCGATCACCACGCACGACGCCACGGAAAGGGCCGTAACGCGCAGCACATCCAGACCGAACACCATCGTCGACACGACCAGCGCAGGCATCAGCGCGATCACAACGTCGCGCATGATCCGGGTTGTCGACTGGGCAGTCTGCACGTGGGGTGCGGGAGCCACAATGAGTTTATTTGCCATATCTATATTGTTTTTTCATTTACTTTTTAGGTGCAGCAGCGGCGCGTGCACGGATCAGCCCCATCACGGTCTGTTTGCCGAGACGCACCCAGTCCAACAACGGCAGGTAGGAGGGGCATGTCGACTGGCAGCAGCCGCACTCGATGCACGACGTGATCATCAGCGCTTCCAGTTCGTCCCAGCCCTTCTTCTGCGTCATCTTCGAAAGGTAGTAGGGTTCCAGTCCCATCGGGCAGGCAGAGACGCACTTGGCGCACTTGATACACTGCCCGGCCTCGCGGCGCTGTGCATCGCGGCCCGACATGACGGTAATGCCCGAGCAGCCCTTCGTCACAGGCGAGTCGAGGTTGACCATCGCCCGGCCCATCATCGGACCGCCGTTGATCACCTTCCGGGCATCCTCGGGAAGACCTCCGGCAGCCTCCAGCAGCGCCGAAACCGGCGTTCCCATGCGGGTCAGCAGGTTCTTCGGCTCCTTCAGGCCCTTGCCCGTAACGGTCACCACGCGCTCGATCAGCGGTTTGTTTTTCAACACGGCCTGGTAAACCGCAAACGCCGTCGAAGCGTTGCACACCACAGCCCCCACGTCGATCGGCAACGCCGGCGGAGGCGGCACCTGGCGGCCCGTAACAGCCGCGATCAGCTGTTTCTCACCGCCCTGCGGATACATCACCTTCAGGGGTACGATCTCGATGCCGGGATACCCTGCGGCGATCTGCTTCAGATGCGCAATGGCGTCGGGCTTGTTGTTCTCGATACCGATACATGCCTTCTGCACGCCTACGGCCTTCATCAGGATCGTGACTCCCACGATTAACTCCTCGCCGTGCTCCAGCATCGTGCGGTGGTCCGACGTAAGGTAAGGTTCGCACTCCACACCGTTGATAATCACGACTTCGGCCTTCTTTCCGGCAGGCACAGCAAGTTTCACATGCGTGGGGAACGTCGCGCCGCCCATGCCGACGATGCCGGCATCCTTGATCCGGGCGATGATCTCCTGCGCCGAGAGCGTGCACTCCTTCACCAGCGTATCCGAGCGGTCGATACCCTCGGCCCAGTCGTCGCCTTCGCGCTTGATGGTGATCATCATCTGGCGCAGGCCTTGGCCGTTGAGCGCCATATCGACAGCCGTCACCGTACCCGAAACCGGGGAGTGAATATTCGCCGACATGAAACTGCCGGCCTCGGCGATGAGCTGGCCCGTGAGCACCTTGTCGCCTTTGGCGACCTTGGCGACCGCCGGGGCTCCGATGTGCTGCGAGAGGGGAATGGTCACCACCTCGGGCAGCGGAAGCACCTCGATCGGTTTGGCGCAGCTCAGCTTATTTTCCGACGGATGGACTCCGCCCATTGGAAATGTCTTCATATGTTATTGGTTCGTTTTTACGTTTCTAAAACCAGTTTCTTTCTGACAACCGGTTGTGTTCGCCGCCTTTGGCGTCGTTTACAATTCTGACCCCACCCTAAACCCCTCCCTCGGGAGGGGCTTGTCGCGACGCAACCGGATTATCTCAAAACCTTAACCTTCAACTTTCGGCGTAGCCTCAGCCTTCGGGGCGGGAGCCGCTTCGGCCTTCGGGGCTGCGGGAGCCTTCGGTTCTTTGGGCAGCGGGTCCATGCCGACGAGCTTAATGGCGCCCGTAGGACACTCGTTCACGCACTTGCGGCACAGTTTGCACTTCTGCGGGTCGATGTAGGCGAGGTTGTTCTCCAACGTAATGGCGTCGAAAGCGCATACCTTCACACACTTGCCACAGCCGATACATCCGGCCTTGCAGGCCTTCATCACCACGGCACCCTTGTCCTTCGACACGCACGACACGTACACCGCGCGGTTCTTGGGCCACTTCTTCCGCAATTCGATGATCATCTTCGGACATGCCTTCACGCAGGCTCCGCAAGCCGTGCACTTGTCTGCATCGACCTCCGGAAGCCCCGTCGCGGGATTGATGAAAATGGCGTCGAAGGCGCAGGCCACAACGCAGTCGCCAAACCCGAGGCAGCCGAACGCACAGCCCGTCTCGCCCACATAGAGCGACGACGCCACGGCACACGACCGGGCTCCATTGTAATCGTTGGTGCGGGGACGCTTTTCGCACGTGCCGCCGCAACGGACGGTCGCCACCTCAGGCTGCTTCTCGGCAGCGGCTTTTCCGAGGTATGCAGCCACGGTTTTCATCGTGTCGCCGCCACCCACGGGGCAGAAGAGCGTCGAGATGTCGTCGCGCTTGACCAGCGCATCGGCCAGACCCCGGCAGCCGGCGAATCCGCAGCCGCCGCAGTTGGCCCCGGGCAGCATCTTCTCCACCTCGTCGATTCTCGGGTCCTCCTCGACCCTGAATTTCTGGGCCACGAAATAGAGGATTACCGCCGAGAGCACTCCCAGCGCACACAGCGTCAGGATCGTGTAAAGTAATACTTCCATCAGATTTTAGTTATTGTAAATTGAATTGTGTGTTCGATTTTACGGCGGAAGAGCCACAGCACAAAATAATAAACGCCCACGCCTGCAATAGCAGCGAGGGCGCTTACGCCTTCACCCAGTCCCACAATGGCAATCGCCCCGACCAGCACGGCCAGCAGGACGACCAGCGCGCCGACATACGCCAGCACGACGGCCCGAACGCCCGCACTGCGGCGCACCCCGACCATTACGGCCACGCCCGGGGCATATTGCCCGGCCTCGGGGGTCGCCACCATGACGATCTTGTCCTGCGCTTCCGCCAGGCCGCACGCTTCGCGGGCCTTGCAGGTTCCGCAGGCGCTCCGGGAGGTGATTCGCACATAGACCGTATCGCGCTCCGAGCGTTCCACCACGCCGCTGTGTTCGATCAGGTCCGCCACGCCTTAGTCTCCGTATTTATTGGTAAGGGGCATCAGCCGCTCGTGCCCGAATGTGCACGACGAGAGGCGCAGCACGGGCGGGAACTGGTAACGTTTCTTTTCGTTACGCATGATCATGGCGTGAATCTTCTCCACGACCTCCGAGTCGAAGCCCGCGTTGATGATCTCCTCGCGGTGCTGTCCCTCCTCGATCATGCGGAACAGGATGGCGTCCACCACCTCGTAAGGGGGCAGGATGTCGCTGTCCTTCTGCCCGGGGTGCAACTCCGACGAAGGCTCCTTGGTCAGGATATTTTCGGGAATCACATCGCCCTGCATCCGGTTGATATAGCGGGCCACGTCGTACATTTCGCTTTTATAGAGGTCCCCTGTGGGGCTGAAAGCGCCCGCTGTGTCGCCGTACAAGGTGCAGAGACCCAGCGCATTTTCACTCTTGTTCGAAGAATTCAACAGGATGTGATCCGTCTTGTTCTGCAGGGCCATCAGCAGCACCGTACGGATACGCGTCTGGATATTTTCCTCCGTGGCGTCGAACTCCGTACCGCCGATGACCGGCTTGAGGGTGTTCACGACGCTGGTATAGATTTCAGAAATAGGGATGACGTTGTAGTCGATGCCGAGGTTGCGGGCCAACGCCTTGGCGTCCTCGACCGATTCGTCGGACGAGAAGGGCGACGGCATCAGCAGTGCGTGAACGTTCTCCGCCCCCAGCGCATCGACAGCGATGCAGGCTACGACTGCCGAGTCGATGCCGCCCGAAAGTCCGATCGAAGCTTTCCTGTAACCGTTCTTACGGAAGAAGTCCCGCAGGCCGCAACGGGCCGCCTCGTACACCAGACGCGTGCGGTCGTTGTAGGTCGAGGGGACCACCACCGGCTCCACAGCCGCCCTGGTATCGAAAATCTGGAAATCTTCCTCAAAATGCTTCATCATCAGCACCAACTCGCCACGGCTGTTCAGCGCGCCCGACGTACCGTCGTAAACGATGTCGGTCGAACCGCCCACCTGATTGACCAGCACGAGGTTCTTACTCTCGACGAATGCCAGGTTGCGCATCATTTCGTAACGGTAGGTCATGGTTCCCTTACCGTATTTGCGGGCGTTAATCGAGATGATGGTTTCGACCGACTGGTCGAAATCGTGCTCACGGCTCAGGTCGTCGCCCACGATGATCGCGCACTTGTGGCCCTTGATCGTGGCGTATTCATACCCTTTCGAAGGTACGAGGAAACCCATTTCACGGCGTGCGGAGATGTATTTTTTGCCGACATAGCGCAGCACCTTACGGTCCTGGATCAGCGCCGCAGCACTGATCGTGCCCTCCGTCGTGAGGATCGGAAGACCGACGATCGCAGCGATGCCTTCGCAGCACGAAGCGATTTCGACCAGCGCATCCTCGCAGAGTTCGAGGAAGGTCGTTTTGCGCAGCAGGTCGAAGGCAGGGGTTCCGCTCACGGCCTGTTCGGCAAAAACCACCAGGTCGGCGTGCTGCGCTTTCGCTTTGTGGATGGAGTCGATGATCTTCGAGGCATTGCCGTCCACGTCTCCGATCGTGTAATTCAGCTGAGCTATGGCTATTTTCATGCGAGTAGTTTAAGTCGGAAAATTACAACTTTGCAAAGTTAAGGATTATTTACAAAAGTCGGAAAGATTTTCGATGTTAATAAATTAACATTCCTGCATTTACAAAAATATTTAAAAACAGAAAAAAGGCTCCCGGTTTTCCGGAAGCCTTTTCAAAATTCATCATGCGCCTATTCCTGCGGTTCGTCGGGATCGGCGACGAGGATGCGACCGCAGTATTCGCAGACGATAATCTTCTTGCCCTGACGGATGTCCACCTGACGCTGGGGCGGGATGCGGTTGAAGCAGCCTCCGCAGGCGTCGCGCTTGACGGTCACCACTGCCAGTCCGTTGCGGACATTGCGGCGGATGCGTTCGTAAGCCGACAGCAGACGCTCGTCGATCTTCTCCTTGACACGCTCGCCCTGCACGGCATATTCCGCTACCAGCGGAGCCGTCTCGGCCTCAATGCCCTCAAGCTCCGTTTTTTTAGCCACGAGGTCGGCAGCACGCTCTTTAGAGAGGTTCTCGGCCTCCTCCAGCTGGAGTTTCTTGGCCTTCACACCGGCGGAATACTCCTTCAGGCGCTTCTCGGCCAACTCGATTTCGAGTTCCTGGTACTCGATCTCCTTGGTGATGGCATCGAACTCACGGTTGTTGCGCACGTTGTTCTGCTGCTCCTTGTAGTTGCCGATCATGATTTTTGCCTGGTCCACCTCGCGCTTGCGCTGCTTGGTCAGCGTGTTCAGCTCCTCGATCTCGCCGTTGATGTGTTCGATGCGGGTTTTCATCCCGGTCATCTCATCTTCGAGATCCTGAACCTCGAGGGGCAGTTCACCTTTCACCTTGTTGATTTCGTCGATCTTGCTGTCGATTTTCTGGAGCTCGTAAAGCGCCATGATCTTCTCCTGCATCGAATAATCAACCTCGGCCGTCTTCTTTTGCGTTGCCATATATTGTCTTTATAGTTTAGACTTAAACCAGATAGTTTACCGGATTACGCGAGCGTTCACTCTTGCGAACCGCAAAGGTACATAAATTTTTCGATAAAATATCAAATATTAATTGAATTGCGCAATATTCGCTTTCAAAATGGCCTATATCTGCTACGGTGAGGGCTTTATCGGGCGTCATGAAGTCGTTGTATTTCATATCGGCAGTGATGTAAATATCGGCCCCGGCGCGGCGTGCCTCGCCGATCAGCGAAGCCCCGGCCCCGGTGCAGACCGCCACGCGGCGCACTTTGCAAGTCGCTATGTCACTGTGCCGTACGACGCTCACGTCAAGCCGTCGTTGGATCAACCGCATAAACTCCACGGTGTCAACCGCTTCGGGCAACTCGCCCACGACACCGAATCCCACGCCGTCCCCGGCCTCGGAGGGCTGCAAAACCTCCTGATTCCCGACGCCCAGCATTTCGGCCAGCCGCCAGCTCATCCCCCCGGGAGCGCTGTCGAGGTTGGTGTGGCAGGCATAGAGTGCGATCCGGCTGCGGATGGCCCGCTCGACGCACCGCTGTACGGGATCGGCCGAATTGAACCGCTTGAGGGCATGGAAGACGATCGGGTGATGTGTTATCACAATATCACACCCCTCGGCTTCGGCCTCATCGAGCACCTCCTCCGTCACGTCCACGGCCAGCAGAGCCTTGTGCACCTCGTCGTCCGCGCGACCTACGATAAGTCCTGCATTGTCATACGATTCCTGCCACCGAAGCGGAGCAAAGCGTTCGATAACATCGGTTATTTGCCTGATAGTCATATGAATTAATTATATTGTATACCGTTTAGCAACCCGATCAGCCGTTATCGCCGCCTGCAGCGGCGTTTACAAGTCTGACCCCACCCCGAATCCCTCCCTCGGGAGAGGCTTATCGCATGCGACCGGAATTTCAACCGGAATATCGTTCGGGATACAGGCGCTTAAAACAACGACTGCTCGTAAAATGCGAACAACTCCTTGTTCTCGACCTCTTCTTTTTTGCGGCGGGGCTTGCGCGCGGCACGCTTGGCGGCGGGCTGTGCGGCATCGGCAGCCTCGTCGTCCGACTGCTCGTCGATCTTCACCACGGCTTTGGCCCGGCGGCGCACAGGCGCTTCGGGTTCGGCGGCGGAGTCCGCGGCGTCGGTATCCGGGGCGGCAACAATCTCGCCCTCACCGGCTTTGAGGTCTTCACGCACCTCCACCAAAAGGGCGCGGATGCGCTGCAAACGTTCCATCAGTTCCGTATCGCGGTCCACGCCGCTCTCAGCGGGAGCCTTCCGGAGCGCCTTCTTGGCCCCTTCGAGCGTCATGCCCCGCTCCTTCACCAGGTGGTAGATCATCTTGAGGTTCCCGACATCCTCCGGCGAGAAGAGGCGGTTGCCTTTCTTGTTGCGCTTGGGGCGGAGGATGCTGAACTGCGACTCCCAATGGCGGATCAACGACGTATTGACATCGAACATCTCGGCCACCTCGCCCATCGAATAAAAAAGTTTATCGGCCATATCTATTGCTTTATAATACGTAATGAATTGGAGTACAGGTTATTCACCCGTGCGCCGATCCGCTTCGCAAAACCCAGCGCACGCCCCCGGGCACACACGAGGTTCATTCCTTCGGCCAGCCCTCCGGCGGCAATGTCCTGCTTACGCAGGTAACGCAGCGCCTCCTCTTCGTCCAACTCCGCCACGGGCAGCGCATTGCGGTTCAGCCCGTCGAAAAAGGCCAGTGCGGGATCGGGCTTCAGCACGCCCTTGAACACCTGCCCCAGCGCTACGCCCGAATAGATCACGGGCAGCGCCTCGGACAGCACGCGAACGGCATCCACCTGCGCGGCGTACCACGCATAGCAGGTGTCGGCAACCATGGCCAGGCGCATCCGCTCGGGGTCCTGCACCCAGCGGGCCAGTTCGGCGACAGCCTTCCGGTCCACCGTCGCAAATACCGTGCGATGGGCCTTCGGCGTACGCGTGCGTCCTCCGGAGTCGAAGGATTTGCAGGCCACGGCGGCAAAGAACCCTTCGCCGCAGGCCCGGTGGGGATAGAACCGGAACGTACGGAACGCTCCGACACGCCCGCAGACGATGCCCCACGCATCCTCCACGGCTATTTCGTCCGATTCGGCGACCTCGTCCCCGGCCCACGCGAGCATCCGTTCGAGCGAACCTTCGTCCTCGTCACGGTTGAACGTACAGGTGCTGTACACGAGCGTACCGCCCGGTTTCAGGGCCCGCCACGCCTCGCGCAGGATTTCGTCCTGACGTGCGGCGCATTGCTTCACATTGCCCTCGCTCCATTCGGCCCGGGCATCGGGGTCCTTGCGGAACATCCCCTCGCCGGAGCAGGGGGCATCCACCGCAACCACGTCGAACCACGCTTCGAAATCGCCCAGCGCACGCGGCTCGCAGGTCACGACGGCCACATTGCCCGTTCCCCACTTGCGCACGTTGTCCGCCAGCACGGAGGCGCGGCGGCGGTCGATCTCGTTGGCGACGACCAGTCCGTCGGGTCCCGCAAGCGAGGCATAGAGCGTCGTCTTGCCGCCCGGGGCGGCACACAGGTCGAGGATACGCGCCCCTTCTGTGCGGACGCCGCCCAGCAGGTGGCCCACGAACTGCGACGAAGCCTCCTGCACATAATAGG
>JAEZTA010000041.1 GCA_023443765.1 Bacteroidota bacterium
GCGTTGACGGCATCCACGTTGAGCATCTTGATCAGCATACTGTCGAGTTTCCATTCGGTCTCGGCATCGGGCATCGGGTGATTTTTCCGGAAATTGCTCAGGTAGGTCTCTACGAACTCGCTGTTGCGGCGGTCGTTGCGGTTGGTGTACGAACGCTCGGCCTGACGCATCAGGTTCTCCTGGGCGCGTTCGAACTCACCCTGCGTAAATCCATAGCGGCGGACCTTCTCAATTTCAGTGTAGAGCGTTTCGAAGCCGCGGGCCAGCTTGCCGTCCTGCGTCATGGCTACGAACAGCGTGGCGTCGAGTGTCGGGATGATGCCGATCACGTCGCCCGTGCCCATGCCGGCTCCGAGGAACGGTGCGTCGGGCTGTGCGGCGATCTCCTGCAGGCGGGCATTCTCCATCGTAGTTATGAAGGCCTGGATCACGTTGGTCGCCTCGGCGAGCATCGTGTTGCCCATCTGCTTGGGAAGTGCCGGACGTTTGATGAAAACCTGTACCCGCGTGCCCTGCATTTCGGGGTCGGTGAAGATGCTCACGATCGGCTCCTCGTTGTCGGGAACCACAATGGTCTCCTTCTGCGATGCGGCGGCAGCGGGAGCCGGGATGTCGGCCATCAGCGTCTTGATCTGGGCCTCCACGGCATCTACGTCGATGTCACCCACGACGATTACGGCCTGGTAGTCCGGACGGTACCACTGGTTGTAGAACGCCTCCAGCTCCTTGTGCTGAAAGCTCTTCAGTCCGTCGAGGTAGCCGATCAGGTTGCGGTGCTCGTATTGCGTGCCTTTGCCCAGTGCCTGGAGCATTTTCATCGACGAACGCCACGAAGCGCCGTCACGTGTGCGGAGCTCTTCCATGATCACACCGCGCTCTGAGTCGATTTCCGACGGTTCCAGGGCGATGAAATGCGACCAGTCGTGCAGGATCAGCAGCGCCGAGTCGATAATGCCCTGACGCGAGGTCGGTACGTCCGAAATGTTGTAAACCGTATAGTCCCAGCTGGTTCCGGCATTGAGGTTGGCGCCGAATTTCACGCCTACGGTTTCCAGATATTCCGTGAGCTGCTTGCCCGGAAGGTTCTTGGTTCCGTTGAAGGCCATGTGCTCTAGGAAGTGGGCGAGGCCCTGCTGCGAGTCGTTCTCCTGAATTGCTCCCACGTCGTGGAGAATATAGAAGTCGGCCTGTCCTTTCGGTTTTTCGTTGTGGCGGATGTAATAGGTCATCCCGTTTTCCAGCTTGCCCGTGCGGACCTCCGGATCGACCGGAATGGGCTGGTTCATTTGTGCCACGGCGCTGACGGCGGCGAACGCCGCTACGGTCAGCAGGATTAATTTTTTCATAGGCATTTGATATGTAAGTTTTTATTCGGTCGTTTCTTCGGGGCGGTATTCGATGATGTCCCCCGGCTGGCAGTCCAGTTCGCGGCATATCGCTTCGAGTGTCGAGAAGCGGATGGCCTTGGCTTTTCCGTTCTTGAGGATCGAGAGGTTGGCGGGCGTGATGTCGACCCGTTCGGCCAGTTCGCCGAGCGACATCTTGCGTTTAGCCATCATTACATCTATATTTATGATTATCGCCATAAACTCCTCCCTTCTCCTTGCTTTGATTTCAGTTCTCTCATGTCGGCGTTATTTTAAATAGTCAGTTTCTGCTCCTCGCTCAGATTCTGGCCGATGGCAAAGACCTCGGCGGCAAAAAGGATCAGGATACCCATGATGATCATTGCGTAGGAGACGTGGAAGCCCGTGTCGACGGTGTATCCGCTTTCGGCCAACAGTTCGGCGGCGCGGCTGTTCATCACCCAGTCCACGAGGTCCTTGATCAGTTCGGTGACGATCGTCAGCATGCCGATTGCGCGCAGGTACCATACGTTGCGTTTGTCGAGCGTACGTTCTTCGCGGATTGAGCGGCGCAGCGAGTGGATGATCATGAACATCAGCACGATGATGGCCAGATAGAGGAGCGGGCAAAGCATGACCAGCACATAAATCCATGCGCTGCCGCCTACCGAACGGAAGGCCAGCGCGAGCGGCGATACGCCGGGGGCATCCTGTTCGACGACCAGCCCGAGTTGCCGGACGCTGGCGCTGATTTCGACGCCTGTGGCTGCGGCAATCTGGATAGCTTCCTCGGGTTGTCCCGTTACGCGAATGTCCCCTAGCATGTAAATCATACGCGGGATGCCGGATTTCCATTTCTCGGCAATGTCGTTGCCGAGTTCCATGCCTTCGGCTGCACCCCGTGAAAAGTTGGGCAGGACTCCGTGGGCGATGCTTGCCACGAGTACGATGAAAAACGTAATGTAGATGACCAGCAGGCGCTGCAGGAGCGATTTTTTGTTCTGCATGTGTTACTTTTTTGGTTTTAGCTGATGCAAAGATAGGATTAATTTTCGAAAAACAAATAATATTTATCGTTTTTCGATAATATTTTAAGGTTTTGAAACTTTGAAATCGGGCAGGGTATTGAAATCCGTCCGGCAATCCGGCAGAAAGCGAAACAAAAGCGTCCGACGATTGTACACGGTCGTTTTCGTATTTCTGACGGACCTAAATGTGGTAGAAACGCGAGGATAACGATACTGCAGACGTGTTAACTTTGTGTCAGCATTGAACGAAGTAATGCAAACTGAACAATAACGATCAAAAAAAGTCACTAACTCTTAAAAATGAAAATGATGAAAAATTTACTTTTCGCTGCGGCTCTTGCTGCGCTGGCCTTTACCGGCTGCTCGACCGAAGAAACATCTGTCGGTCCCGAAGACCTGGCCGTTAAATTCTCGACCGAGATTTCGAGCGTCACACGAACAGCGCCAACGACTGCGACGAATTTTGCAGAAGGAGCCAAATTCAGTGTTACGGCTACGAGTGGATTGGGTGATGCCGCACAAGCAACTTGGATGAATGGTCTTGTCCTGACGAAATCAGGAAGCAATTGGACTGGTATTGGAGATACCTATTACTTTAAAAAAGGCTATAAGTATTCTTTCGCGGCTTACTCGCCTACGGAAACTGTTCTTACGATGGCAAACCCCGAAGCAGTACCTTATACCGTATCTGCAACTGTTGACGATCAGAAGGACCTGCTTTATGCTGTCGCTACAAAGAATTTTACAAACAAGGACGAAAAGGGTGTCGTAACTTTGGCCTTTAATCACGCTCTTTCACAGGTCCGGTTTACGGCCAAGACGACGGAGGACTATTCAGCCTATTATACAGTAACCTTAAAGACGATTGAACTTCAGGAAATAAATTCGATTGGTAATCTGAAATTCACTGATGGTACTTGGGGTGCATTGGCAACTCCTATCAGTTATTCCATTACCTATAATAAGGATTTGACCACAACTGAGACGGAAATGACTACTGCAGGCAACGATGTACTGATGCTGATTCCGCAGGATCCTAAAGATAAGAAAATGGTGCTTACGCTTAATGTTGCTGCTGTTGCAGATATGGGGGATTCGGCGATTAATGGAGAAAAAAAGATAGACCTGACTGTTCCTGCAACAGTTTGGACGAGTGGATTTTCGTATACCTACGATATTACACTGAACCTGGATTCGACGCTGGGCATTGTTCCTTCGATTGCTGACCCTACTATCGGCGTATGGAAGGACGGCGGGAAAATTCCGGTCAATAACAATAAATAATTACATACTTAGTAATAAAGCCCGCATCGAAAGATGCGGG
Organism: Bacteroidota bacterium; assembly: GCA_023443765.1. Classification (GTDB taxonomy): domain Bacteria; phylum Bacteroidota; class Bacteroidia; order Bacteroidales; family Rikenellaceae; genus Alistipes. The sequence goes on from JAEZTA010000041.1 coordinate 3,699, forward strand.
CTTCTTATTTAAATGCGATGCAAATTTATGCCACGTTGTCTTTCAACTGCTTCCAGAACGAAGCGTTGATGGCCATGCCGATCGACATGATCAGGACGATCAACACGAACATCACGACGAATGTAATGAAACCGACGTTGATCAGGCCGCAGATAAAGCTGAAAATCAGCATTACGATGGCGGCGACCACGGCGAATACGAGTATAACGAAGAACATCGTCCATTTGCTGCCGTATGTAGCGTCGTTCGATGCTTTGATGGCCTGCATCGGGTTCTTGCCCTTTTCGATCAGGAAATAGTAGGCCAGTGTCCATGCGATCGAGAGCACAATGCCCGGAACGAACATGAAGAGCATGGCGATGTAGATGGGAATGACCATCAGGCCCATGGTGATCAGGAATTCACCCATGTAACGGCGGTACTTGCTGTCGAAGATTCCCAGCGGGTTGATCACCTCGCCTTTGGCCAGCTGCGTCGGCAGCAGCGTGATGGCGATAAAGGTCCCGATGTTGATGTAGGGAATCCAGATCGTGACTAAAAACAGCACGACGGCGGCGATGACCGAGGGTGCATTCTTTACGCCGATGGCGATAGAATCCTGGAGAGTTTCTCCGAAATCAAGCTTTTTTACTTCCATAACTAACAATTTTTAAGGATTAGCGTCTTCGACAAATATAGCAAAAAAATCGTATATTTGCCTGCATAACTTTAAAATTCAACGAAATGGCCGAAAAATCACACTATAATTACCGGGTCGAACCCCAGGATGTGGACTATACGCTGCGGGCGACGATTCCCTCGCTGGGTGGTTCAATCCTCAATACCGCCGGCATCGACGCCCACGGAAAAGGTTTCGGCGTCGATGCGCTGAATGCCGACAACCATTCGTGGGTGCTTTCGCGTATGGCCGTCGAATTCGACTACCAGCCCACGCAGTATACCGACTATACCGTGGCCACGTGGATCAGCGATTACGGCCGTGTGCTCTCGACGCGAAATTTCACGCTGACCGACATGGCCACAGGCCGCGAATTCGGCCGGGCCGTGACGCAGTGGGCGATGATCGACCTGCAAAGCCGCTCGGCGATGGACCTTTCGTGGGTGGGCGACGCCCATGCCGACGCTATTGTCGACGTTGCACCCCCGACCGACAAGCCGCGCAAAATCCGCGAGGTGAACCCGACCGAAACGACCGAACACCGCGTGGTTTACAGCGACATCGACTTCAACCGCCATGTCAACACGATGCGTTATATCGAAATGATGCTCGACATGCTGCCTGTCGACATGCTGACGCAGGAGGCCCCCGTGCGGCTGGACATCCATTTCCTCAAGGAGTGCCGTTTCGGGCAGACTTTGCGGGTGGGGTGCGAGCTGCGCGACCGCTCGGCGCTGTTCGAAATCTCGGGCGACGGCGCAACGGCTGCCGTGCGCGCCTCTATCGAGTGGAAATAGGCCTGCAAAGGATGCTCCGCAAGGGGCTTATGGAACGGGTTTTGCAGTTACGGCTGCAAAACCTTTTTCATTATGGAAAGCGCAACTAAAACACAAACGAAAAACAAGTATCAGGTAAGCATCGACCTGTTGAACGATGCCGTGGGCAAGGAGATTGCTACCTCGCTGCAGTACATGTATTTCCACACCCATTTCGAGGACGATCGCTATCAGTACCTCTCGAAGATCATGCGCGAGATTTCGATTGCCGAAATGCGCCATATCGAGGAGTTCTCCGACCGCATTATGTTCCTGCAGGGCGACGTGGACATGAACGCCTCGTTCCGCACCCGGCAGGTGACCGACGTGAAGGAGATGCTGCGCATGGCGATGCAGCTGGAGCAGAGCACGATCGACAGCTACAACGAAGCTTCGCGCATCGCTTCCGAAAACAAGGATGCCGTGACGCACAAGATGTTCCAGGACATCATCGTCGAAGAGGAGCAGCACCTCGACACCTTCCGCACCGAGTTGCAGAACGTGATTGACTACGGCGAGGAGTACCTCGCGCTGCAATCTGCCGCCGGCAGCAAGCATACGTCGAAGAGCTTCAAACATTCGGGTGACGGCGAATAACCGCAGGCTGAGGACAAAATCTTCGGGACCCCGCTTGCGGGGCCCCGTTTTTTGTTATCTTTGGTGTCGTAATTGTCGGACGATTTTACCGGACCGCATCCAACCCGGTTTTGAATCCGTCCGGCTTTTACCTATCTTTGTATTGCGGAAGTTCTGCACCGAAAGATGATTCGCACACTATGAAAATAACGATTTTAGGACCTGCCCACCCGTACCGCGGCGGCTTGGCGTCGATCATGGAGATCATGGCCCGCACGTTCCAGCAGCGGGGTAACGAGGTCGACATCAAGACCTTTACGCTGCAATACCCCTCGCTGCTGTTTCCCGGCGAGAGCCAGACCGTCTCGACGCCGCCTCCCGCCGACCTCAGTATCTGCCGGTGCGTCAATACGGTCAATCCGCTCAACTGGGTGCGCATCGGGCGCCGTATCCGGTGTGAGCGTCCCGATTTCGTGCTGATGAAGTACTGGACGCCCTTCATGGCTCCCTGCTTCGGGACCATCGCCCGCATCGCCCGCGGCAACGGCCATACGAAGGTGCTGTGCCAGATCGACAACGTCGAACCGCACGAACACCACCTGACCGACAAATCCTTCAACCGTTACTACCTGCGTGCCGTCGACGGTTTCGTCTACATGTCCGAGCAGGTCCATAGCGAACTCAAGGCATACAGCGACGCCCCGGCCCTGTTTTCGCCCCATCCGCTGTTCGAGAACTTCGGCGAGCGCGTCGAACGCTCCGAGGCGTGCATACGCCTGGGGGTGGACCCGGCAAACCGCTATGCGCTTTTCTTCGGGCTGATCCGCGACTACAAGGGGCTCGACCTGCTGCTCGACGCCTGGGCGCAGCTCAAACGGGCGGGCCGCACCGAAGGCCGCCGGCTGATCGTGGCGGGGGAGTTCTACACGGCGAAGGAGCCGTACCTGAAACAGATCGCCGACAACGGGTTGCAGGACGAGGTGCTGCTGCACGACCGCTTCATCCCCGACGACGATGTGAAATACTACTTCTCGGCGGCGGATTTCGTCGTCCAGCCCTATAAGACCGCCACGCAGAGCGGCGTGACGCAGATCGCCTACCAGTTCTGCGTGCCGATGGTCGTAACGGCGGTCGGCGGACTGCCCGAGATCGTGCCCGACGGGCGTGTGGGCTACGTCTGCGAACCGACGGCCGAGGGGGTCGCTGCGGCTATCGAACGGATGTACGAAGGCGATACGCTGACGCGTTTCCGGGAGAACTGTGTCGATGAGCGCCGCCGTTTTTCGTGGGCGGAGATGTGCAGCCGCATCACGGAACTCTACGGCATGGTAGCTCCGAAATAGGGCGAAGGGCGGCAAAGGCCTACATTTTTGGCATTTCGTTTGCTATTTGGGCGAAATGGCCTATCTTTGCCGGACCTAACCTTACTCTCAAATAGTGTGGCGTCACAATCGATCAATCTGAAAAGCAGATTGCTGAATCCGTATGTGGTGTTGGTCGTGTGGGTGCTTTGCACCCTCCAGATCTGCATCTCGCTGTCGTTGGCCGATCCGGCCAGCTACAATAACTTTCTGGTTTTCCGCGGGGTTTTCGACCACCTGTTCTCCTCGCTCCCTCTTTACGAAGCTTATCCGCTCGAATACGGCGACCTGAATCACTACGGTCCGGTCTTCGGGTTCATCATCGCGCCTTTTGCGATGCTGCCGGTGTGGCTGGGCCTGTCGCTGTGGTGCCTGTGCCTGTCGCTGTCGCTCTATTGGGCGGTGCGGCGGCTCCCGTTGCCCGTCGTCCTGACGAGCCTTATCCTGTGGCTCGTGCTCAACGACTTTTACGGCGCCGACTTCAAGCAGCAGTTCAACATTGCCGTCGCCGCGCTGATCGTCGGGGCGTTCGTCATGATCGAGAAACGCCGCGAAGGCTGGGCCGCGCTGTTCATCGTCATCGGTACGTTCGTCAAGATCTACGGCATCGTCGGACTGGCTTTCTTCTTCTTTGTGCGCCGCAAATGGCGGTTTGTCGGCTATATGGCGCTGTGGAGCGCTGTGGCCCTGTTACTGCCGCTGCTGTTCGTCAGTCCCGAATACCTCTGGGCGCAGTACCAGGCATGGTACGTCGACATTGCGCAGAAGAATGCCGAAAACATGTTCTGCGCCTATACGAATATTTCATTGGTGGGCGCCGTGCGCAAGATCAGCGGCTCGACGGCTTATTCCGATCTGCTGATCATCGTTCCCGCGATGCTGATGTTCCTGGTTTCCTACCTGCGCATCGGGCAGTATAAATACCTCGGCTACCGCCTGACGATTCTGGCGTCGCTGTTGCTCTTCGTCGTGCTGTTCAGCAGCGGCAGCGAGGTCAGCGGTTATGTGATTGCCTCGCTCGGCGTGGGCATCTGGTGGGTGACACTTTCCCCCCCCCGGCGCGGATGGCTTGAATGGCTCTTACTGGTCTTAGTCCTCTTTGCCAGTTTCTCCTATAACCTGCTGCCGACGAAGTTCTATCGCGGCGTTTTCATGGCCTATGCCCTGCGATCGCTGCCGTTCGCTGCCGTCTGGCTCCATTGCATCTGGCGGCTGTGGCGCGAGGACTTCGCTGCGACGGATGTCGCCCTCGGCTGCGGTCCCCGCGCGATCGAAGGCGAAGTGTCCGAAGAACCCCGTCCTGCCCGACCGGGCGATACGCTCGACATCGTCTGCCCCTGTTACAATCCACCCGCAGGATTCGTCGCTTCGCTGGCGCACGGGCTTGCGGAGTTGCACGGATTCTACCCGGACAAACAACTGCACCTGATCGTCGTCAACGACGGTTCTCCGTGCAACTTCGGGGACGAGCAGCGCGCTGCCCTCCGGGAGGCTGTTCCCGGGGTCGAGATTGTCGATATTCCCCACGGGGGAAAGGGCGCAGCCATCCGTGCCGGCATCGCCTGCTCCCGGGCGCCTTACACCATCTATACCGACATCGACATGCCCTATACCGCCGGGTCGATGCGCGAGGTCGTCGACCGCGTCTTTGCCGGGGAGGATGTGGTGATCGCCGTGCGCAACCGGAGCTACCATTCGCAGCTTTCGCCCGTGCGTAAACTGATGTCCTACGGCTCGAAGATGCTCAACCGTATCTTCCTGAACATTCGCCATACCGATACGCAGGGCGGCCTGAAAGGGCTTTCGCCACGTGCCCGGGCTGTCATGCTGCGCACGCGGATTTCCGATTTCCTGTTCGACACCGAATTCGTCGTCCTCGCGGCGCGCGACAAACGCCTGCGCATCGGTGAGGTCGAAACATCGCTCCGCGACGGGGTCGTGATGTCGAAGATGTCGGGACGCGTCCTTTTTCGTGAATTGAGAAACTTTTTCCGCATAGCCATCCGCTTATGACAGTAACACTCGGTTTCGATGTCGAGGAGTTCGATTTTCCGCTCGAAAGGGGTCGTGAGATCGACTTCGATACCCAGCTTGCGGTGAGCACCGAAGGGCTGGAATTCCTGTTGCAGGCGCTTGCACGGCTCGGCCTGCGGGCGACGTTCTACACGACGGCCAATTTTGCGCTCCATCGTTCCGAACTCATCCGGCGCATCGTCCGGGGAGGGCACGAAGTGGCTTCACACGACTATTTCCACGGGTTGACCGCCGGAGCCGACCCTGCCGGGAGCAAGCAGGCGCTCGAAAGGTTGACCGGGCAGACCGTGACCGGTTACCGCGCCCCGCGCCTGGCGGTGGTCTCACCGGCGACGCTTGCGGCTGCGGGCTACAAATACGATTCGTCGATCAATCCGACATGGATTCCGACCCGATACAACAACCTCCGCGCCCCGCGCTCGGTGTCGCAACGCAACGGGCTGGCGATCTACCCGGTGTCGGTCTCCGCGCCTTTCCGGGTCCCGCTGTTCTGGATTTCGCTGCACGTCATGCCGTTGTGGCTCTATAAACAGCTTTGCCGCAGCGCCCTGCGCCGTGACGGACACCTGAACCTCTATTTCCACCCGTGGGAGTTCTCCAACCGGTTGAAGGACCCCGCGTTCGGCGTTCCGGGCTACCTTTCGCATTGCTCCGGGGAGGCGCTGCAAGCTAAGTTCACCCGGTTGTTGGAGTGGCTCAAAACCCGCGGATGCAGTTTTACGACGACCCGCGAATACCTCGGATGCGATGAGTAGGGTAGGAATGTTGATCCGGACGCTCTACGAGAGTTCGTTCGTGCGTTTCGCCGTGGTGGGAGGCATTGCTACGGGCGTCAATTATGCGACCTATGTGGTGCTCGTAAGGCATTTCGACGACCTGCGGCCCGCCTTCGCCTATGTCTGCGCCTTCTGCGTCAGCATCGTGTGCAATTTCATTCTGTCAAGCTATTTCACCTTCCGCGTACAGCCCTCGGTAGCGCGCGCCGCGAAGTTCCTGGCGGCCCACCTGATCAACCTGGTCAACGAACTGGTGCTGCTCGAAATCTGGCTGTGGGTGGGCGTCCCGAAACTCTATGCGCCGCTGTGTGTCTTTGCGGTCGCTTTTCCCATCAATTTCTTTCTGGTGCGCTTCGCCCTGCGCGGCCGCCTGAAGTTCTAAAAAACAGGAACCTGCCGTGCGCCGCACGACAGGTCCTTCCTTCATTTATTGGGGTGTAGCTTGGGCTACTTCTTGATATTGGGCAATTCCAGCCCGTATTTCTTTTTGCGGTCTTCGGCTTTGAGCCAGATTCCCAGCAGCATCGCCAGCACGCCGCACGCGACAAAAATCAGCATCGGACGGGTGTAGTCATAGGGCATTCCTTCTGCCCGCCCGGCGTTGAAGTATTTGAGTGCGAATCCGAATAGCATCGGGAACAGGCACAGTCCGATGTTCTGAATCCAGAAAATCAGCGAATAGGCCGAGCCTAAATAACGTGTTTCCACAATCTTGGGAACCGAAGGCCAGAGTGCCGCCGGAACCAGCGAGAACGAAATGCCGAGCAGGACGATCGAGCCGTAGGCAATGGGTTTGCTCGGGAACTCCGGAAGTACGAATGCGAAGATCGAGTGACATACGATCATCAGCACGGCGCCGAGAATGAGCATCGTGGCGCCTTTTCCTTTGTGGTCGAGGTACCGGCCCAGAAACGGAGTGATGGCTGCCGCACCCATCGGGAACCAGCGGAAAATGTCGGCCGCAGTCTGGGCGGATACGCCGAGATTGCTTTCGAGCATGTTCGTAGCGAAGCGCTGGAAGGGGAAAATCGCCGAATAGTAGAGTACGCAGAGGAATGCGATGATCCAGAACACCTTGCTGCTCAGTATGTATTTCAGGTCGCTGACCTTGAACTCCTCCTCGCTGCTGTTTCCGCCCCGGCTGTCGAGACCCAGCTGTTTGTCCAGTTTACGGTCCATGAATGTGAAAATCACAAACGTCAGCAGGCCGATCAGCAGCAGCACGGTGCAGAATGCCACCGGACGTACGACCGTCGCGGGAGCCATCGCGGCCAGCCACGGGGAAATGGAGAAAATCGCGAAAACACCGACACGGGCGATAGCCATCTCAAGACCCATGGCCAGGGCCATCTCCTTGCCTTCGAACCATTTGGCAATAGCCTTTGAAACAGTGATACCGGCCATTTCCATGCCGCAGCCGAAGATCGTGAAGCCCAGCGACGCCAGCTTGGCCGATGCCGGGAACGAGGTCCACCACGAGTTGAGCCATGCCTCGGCGCCCGAACCTGCGAACAGGTCGCTCACCGCATAGTATTTGATTGCCGCACCGATAAACATCAGCGAAGCGGACAGTTCTCCCGTGAATCGCACGCCCATTTTGTCGAGGATGATGCCTGCGAGAATCAGGAATCCGAAGACGTTGAGTATGAACTCCGAACTGCCGTACATACCGAACACGTCGGGGGTCCATCCCCGCTGTGCCTCGATCATGCTCTGCAACGGCGACATCAGATCGACGAACATGTAGCCGAAAAACATCGTGGATGCGATGAGCAACAACGCCGTCCATCGTGCTACGGGCGAGTCGTTCAGTTTACGTTGGATAGTTTCTACCATATTTGTTTTGTGTTGAGTTAGTTATCCAGTGATGCGTAGCGTTTCAGCACCTCGTAGGCTTCGGTGATTCCGAGTTCGCCGGCTTTCGAAATGTCGAGACAGCCCTTGCGGGTGTCCTTCATGAATATCTGGATGATGCCGCGGTTGTAGTAGGCCTCGGCAAATGAGGGGTTCAGTTCGATCGCTTTCGAGTAGTCCTCGAATGCTTCGGGCAGGCTGCCCGACAGGGCCAGCAGGTTGCCGCGGTTGTAGTAGGCATAGGCGAAGTCGGGGAAGAGCTTGATGGCCTTGATCAGGTCGGCCACGGCCTCGTCGTAGCTGTACGTGCGTTTCGAATTGTTGTTCAACCGGTTAGCAGGGTCCGAGTCGATCGTGATCCGTTGGTAGGAATTGTCGATCGACGAGATGAAGTCGATCATCTCGGCGCGCGTCGTCGAACGGTTCAGGTAGAGGAACGGGTTCGACGGGTTGAGTTCGATGGCCGACGAATAGGTGCTCACCGAGTTGGTGTACTGCTTGATGAGCGACTGCGTGACCGCGCGTTCGAAGAGCACGGTCCACGAAGGATTCTCCGTCTTGAGCTCCTGCACATAGTGCTTGTCGAGCATCACGAGCGTATCGGGTGCGATATTGCTTTCGCGGCATGACAGGGTGAGGTATTCGTTGTCGATGCGCTTCTTGAAGTCGTCGACACGTTGCAGGTGGTAGGGCTTGGCTGTGGGAAGCGAGTCGGCGCGCATCAGCGTGAACTTGAACAGCGGCAGCAGGCGCATCTCCTCGTGACCGCCGTTATGGCCCGTGATGCGGTCGAAGCCGCCTCCGGCGAACTTGCTGTCGAACGACAGCAGGCGGTCGAAGCGCTGTGTGGTGTCGGCGTAAATTGAATAGGTGCTGTCGCTCAGGCGCGAACGGTATTCGGCAATTTTTCGCTGGGCGATGTTGCGGTCCTCTTTGGCTCCCTGCGGGTCGCGCAGCAACTCGCGCAGACGGCCGCGGTAAATGTAAGCGTTGGCGAAGTCGGGATAGAGCTTGATGGCTGACGTGTAGTCCTCCACGGCCCGCTCGATCTCACCCAACTGGGCATAGACACCCGCGCGGTTGTAGTAAACCAGCACGTTGTTGGGGGAATAGAGCGCCACTTTGTCGTAATCTTCCAGCGCACGGTTGTAGTCGCCGATCTGCGTGCGCAGCATCGCGCGGTTGAAATAGGTCAGCGAGTTGGTCGAATCGAGCTGGATCACCTTGTCGAAATCGGCCAGCGCCTGTGTCGGGCGGTTGGTCGACGAGTAGACCAGCGCGCGGTTGAAGTAGGAGAGCAGGTAGGTCGAGTCGCACTCGATTGCCTTGTTGAAATCCGCTTCCGCCTCCTTGTACTGCTCCTGCTGGAGGTGCAGCCCGCCACGGCGGTTGTAGCCGTTGGGATTCTCGCGGTTGGTGCGTATCGCCGTGTTGAAATTCTCGTAAGCCCGTGTGGTGTCTTTCAGGTGAAGATAACTCAGGCCCCGGCAGATGAAAGCGTCGGCAACCTTGTTTTCCTGGCGGATGAATTTGTCGAAATCATCGACGGCCTCTTTGAACTGCTGGTTCAGAAGGCGCGTTACACCGCGGCTGTAATAGGGTCCGGGCAGGTCGGGGCGCAGTTCGATAGCCTCGCGGAAATCCTGTAAGGCGTCGTCGTAGTTGCCCAGGCGCGAACGCGTGATGGCGCGGTAGGTGTAGGCCTGCGTGTAAACGGGATTCAGGCGGATGGCCGTCGAAAAATCGTCCTCGGCGCCCAGCAGGTCGTCGAGGTTGTATTTGGCGATGCCGCGCAGGAAGTAGCCTTCGAAAGCGTCCTCGTCGAAGCGCAGCAGGGTGTTCAGGGTGCGGATAGCTTCCTGGTAATCGTTATTCATCATGCACGACCGACCCACCCAGAAAAAATATTCCCGGTTGTACTGTGCATGGGTTTTCGTGCCGCACAGCAGGGCGGCTCCCAATATGATTCCGGCGATGAATTTCCGCATGCTGACTGATTTTGCTCTTTTAACGGGCTTTTCGTGCGATTTATTATTCCTGTTCGTATCCGAATCGGCGTAATTGGCGCTCGTTGTTACGCCAGTCGTCGTTGACCTTGACGAACAACTGGAGGAAAACCTTTTTGCCGAGGAACTCTTCCATGTCTTCGCGTGCCGTCTGTCCGACCCTTTTGAGCTTCTCGCCCTTGTGGCCGATCAGGATGCCTTTCTGCGAGTCGCGGGCCACGTAGATCGTCGCGGCGATGCGGTCGATCGTCGGTTCCTCCTTGTAGCTTTCGATCTCGATCTCGCAGCAGTAGGGTATCTCCTTGTCGTAGAATTTGAGGATTTTTTCGCGGATGATCTCCGAGGCGAAGAAGCGCAGTGTCTTGTCCGTGAGCGTGTCCTTGGGATAGAACGCCGGACCTTCGGGCAGCAGGCCGAGAATGGTCTTGAACAGCCCTTCGATATTGAAATTCTCCTTGGCCGATGTGGGGACGATCCGTGCCCCGGGAATTTCGGCCTGCCATTTGTCGACCAGCGCTTCGAGGGCCTCGGGCGTCGTAAGGTCGATCTTGTTGATGACGACGACCGTCGGAATGCCGCTCTCCCGGATGCGGTCGATGATCTCTGCGGAACGCTCGCCCCGCTCGACGGTGTCCGTCACGTAGAGGATCACGTCGGCATCGGTCACAGCGCCCGTCACGAACTTCATCATCGACTCCTGGAGCTTGTACGAAGGTTTCAGGATGCCGGGCGTATCGGAATAGACGATCTGGAAATCCTCGCCCGAGACGATGCCCATGATGCGGTGGCGCGTGGTCTGCGCCTTCGAAGTGATGATCGAGAGTTTTTCGCCGACCAGTGCGTTCATCAGCGTTGATTTTCCCACATTGGGGTTGCCGATGATATTTACGAAGCCCGATTTATGCATAATTAATGTTGTGTCAGGGGCGTTTTTTAGCTATTACGCGCAAAGGTAACGATAAAAACAGACCCCTGCAAACGCGCGGGTGATTATTTGCCCTGTAAATTTGCCGTTTGGACCGCCGGGATTTCATTTCGGGAATTTTTCCGTTATATTTGCCGTTACAGCAATACAGCGTTTATGAATTTACCGAAAATCTCCAAACTCCTTTCCGGGGCCGTTCTGGCGGCCCTGCTGATCACATCCTGCGGCGGCGAAACCTCCTGTAATACGGGGCAGGCAGCCCTGGACGTGATTTCGACGCGTACGAGTATCCGCTCCTACCAGGACCGCCCGGTGGGCGCCGACACGGTCGAATTGTTATTGCGCGCCGCCATGTCGGCCCCTTCGGCCCGCAACCGCCAGCCGTGGGCTTTTATCGTGGTAGACGACAAGGCCCTGCTGCGGCAGCTGGCCGATTCGCTGCCTTATGCGCAGAGCGCCGCTGCGGCCTCGATGGCTGTCGTGGTGTGCGGCGTACTGACCCAGGCCAACGGTGCGACCAATGCCGGGTGGTGGGTGCAGGATGCGGCTGCTGCATCTGAAAACCTGCTGCTGGCGGCCCATGCCGTCGGGCTGGGGGCCGTCTGGACCGGCGTGTACTCCTACGAGGACCGCGTGCGCGCCGTGCGCAACGTGCTGGGGCTTCCCCGCCACGTTGTGCCGCTCAACGTGATTCCGATCGGCTATCCGGCCGAAAATCCCGCTCCCAAACAGAAGTGGGACCCTGCGAAGGTCTGCCGTAACGGCTGGACGGAGTAAAAAATCCCCGGAGTTTCGCTCCGGGGATTTTTTGTGGGATTGCTTATCGCCGGGGCATTCCGCCCGGCATCTTGGGCATCTTCATGCCGCCGCCGGCCACGGCTTTCATCATCTTGCGCGTGTCGTCGAACTGCTTCATCAGGCGGTTTACGTCGGCCATCGTCGTACCGCTGCCGGCAGCGATCCGTTCGCGGCGGCGGGCGTTGATGATCTCGGGGTGCTCGCGCTCCGAGGGGGTCATCGACGAGATGATCGCCTCGGTCTGCTTGAAGACATCGTCCGGAATGTCCACGTTCATGAGCATCTTGCCCATGCCCGGGAGCATCGAAGCGAGGTCCTTGAGGTTACCCATCTTCTTGATCTGCTGAATCTGCGAAATGAAGTCGTTGAAGTTGAACTGGTTTTTCACCAGCTTCTTCTTCAGCTTGCGCGCTTCCTCTTCGTCGAACTGCTCCTGAGCGCGTTCCACGAGCGACACGACATCGCCCATGCCCAGGATTCGGTCGGCCATACGCTCGGGGTGGAACACCTGCAGGGCGTCCATTTTCTCGCCGCTCGAAATGAACTTGAGCGGTTTGTTGACCACCGAACGGATCGAAATGGCAGCACCGCCGCGGGTGTCGCCGTCGAGCTTGGTGAGGACCACGCCGTCGAAGTCGAGGCGGTCGTTGAACTCCTTGGCGGTGTTCACGGCGTCCTGACCCGTCATGGCGTCCACGACGAACAGCGTCTCCGAAGGCTTCACAGCGGCCTTGATCGCCGTGATCTCCTGCATCATGGCCTCGTCCACGGCCAGACGGCCCGCGGTATCGACGATCACCACGTTGTAGTTGTTCTGCCGTGCGTATTTGATACCGTTCTCGGCGATCTGCACGGGGTTCTTGTTGCCGTCCTCGGTGTAGACCTCCACGCCGATCTGTCCGCCGAGCACCTTCAACTGGTCGATGGCCGCGGGACGGTAAACGTCGCCTGCCACGAGCAGCACCTGACGGCCCTTCTTGCTCTTGAGCAGCGAGGCCAGCTTACCCGAAAAAGTCGTCTTACCCGAACCCTGAAGACCTGCGATCAGGATCACCGCCGGAGTTCCCTCCAGCCGGATGTCCGTGGCCGTGCCGCCCATCAGTTCGGCCAGCGCGTCGCGTACGATCTTGGTCATCATCTGGCCCGGCTTGACGGCTTTCAGCACGTCCTGTCCCAGAGCCGTCTGCTTCACCTCGTCGGTGAAGGTCTTGGCAACCTTGTAGTTAACGTCGGCGTCGATCAGCGCACGGCGAATCTCCTTGAGCGTCTCCGCGACGTTGATTTCGGTGATGCGGCCTTCGCCTTTGAGGATTTTAAACGACCGTTCGAGTTTATCTGTTAAATTTTCAAACATACATTGTGAAATTTTGCCCGCTAAAATCGTACAGACCGAAGCGCTGTCCGTCTGAGCCGGAATTTATTCCCGGCAAAGATAGACAAACAGAATGAAAAAATAAAGCTTCCCCAATTAAAAATTGCCCCATGTGCCGACGTTATGCGCTTTTTTATATCTTTGACGCCGGACCTAACCAATTTACATGCAATGAAGAAACTTCTTGTCTTCCTGCTGCTGGCTGCCACGACCGGGGCGGCCGCAGCGCAAACGCTCGTCTATCCCGGCGAGCACGAAATGCCGCCCCTCCCGAAGACGTTCAACAACGAACTGGGCGTGCGCTACGGGGCGCAGGTCTATGCGGGTCGCGGGCGGGGGCCCGAGTTGCAGGCATTTACGATCGACTATGCCCGCTACAACTTCTACAACATCGGTTTCCGGACGGGACTGAATGTCTTTATCGACGAGGACGCCAACGACTATTTCTCCGTGCCGCTGCAATTTACGTGGCGCTCCCCGCATTTTCGGGGGACGGGGTATGCACTCGAAGACCGGGGTTATTATTATAACCACCAGTATTATCCCGACGACAGGTCCGTGGACGATAACTTTTTTCTGAATCTGCTGCTCTCGATCCTGCCTTCGGCGTTCGAAGCCCATGCGGGTTTCACTCCGGGGCTGATGTGCGGACCGTTTACGACCGAAGGCTATTCGACGACCGACCCCACCTGGGCGCCCTATACCGTCCGGCAGCGGTTTTCCTGTACGTTCGACGTGGGAGCGCGGCTGATCATCCCGATCTGGCGGTTCAACCTCTTCGGAGACTTCACCTATCATTGCTACCTGACCGATAATTTCCGGGCCGGGGAGTTCCGCCCTGCACGTTCCTATGTGGGGATGGGCGTCGGCCTGTCGTTCAATTTTTAGGGGATTCTGCTAAAAAATAAGCCCTGTTCCTTTCGGGAACAGGGCTTGTGTGCATTTGCCGCAGGGGCTACCGAAGCAATCCGGCTTCGTAATAAATTATGATTTGCTCGATCATCTTGTCTTCGCCGTCCTTGTCGTATTCCGATTTGAGGTTTTGACCGAAGATTTTCGAGATGCCCTGCCAGAATCCCGCCACGAAACCACCCCGGAACTCCCGGAGCACTTCGTATGCGGTGTATTCCGTTTCACGGTCGATGAGTTTCAGCAGCACGCGGCCCTGTGTGCGGGTCATGTGTTTCAGGATAGGTGTGTATTCATCCTTGATCTCCTGGTAAATCTGCTTGATATACTCTTTCTGGGCCTTCTTGGTCGGCAGGCGGCACAACTCCTCCTCCATCGTCGCCATCTTGGCTTTGGCGATCTTGGCAATGGGGTAGACCTTCCTCACGGCATCCACCAGCCGGCGGTAGCGGCGCAGGTCGACCGGGCGGCTGAAGACGTAGACCGGCAGGATGTGGACCAGTGGAATGGAATCGCCCTTCTCGACCGTCCACTCCTGATGCCAGAAGCCGCGACCGCCCTGCGCCTGCGCTTCGGGGAGCGCGGCGGTGAGCACGACGAGCAGGAAGAGCCACTTTTTCAATGTCTGTGAAATTTTGTTACCTTTGCGACTACGTCCGGCGAAACCCTACGGGGTTTTGCATCCGGTTTGCACAGCCTGTGCAGCAAAGATAACGATTCAACCGAATAAACGAATTGCAAACGAAGAATATTATGCTTGAAAAAGGACTTTCCGCCCGCAGCACCGTGACCGTCGCTGCCGGGAATACGGCCGCCGCGATGGGTTCGGGCGACCTTGCTGTTTTCGCCACCCCCGCGATGGTGGCGCTGATGGAGAACGCTGCCATGACAGCCGTGGCCGCCGCGCTGCCCGAAGGCTCGACCACCGTCGGCGCCGAGATGAACGTCACCCACATCAAGGCCTCGGGACTGGGGGCTGAAATCACGGCCACGGCCGTGCTGACCGAGGTCGAGGGCCGTAAACTGACCTTCAACGTCGGGGCTCGCGATGCCGGGGGAATGATCGGCGAAGGCGTTCATATCCGCTACGTCGTTGACCGCGAAAAATTCCTGGCCAAGCTGAAATAAAAAAAAGCTCCTCACAACGAGGAGCTTTTTTATCAGAGGCCGATCAGCATGTGTTCGAGCCAGATGACCGCGATGCCGGCCACATAACCCGCCAGGGCCAGGAGGCTGATTTTCCGAAGATACCAGCTGAAATTGATCTTTTCGAGGCCCATCGCCACGACGCCCGCTGCCGAGCCGATGATCAGCAGACTGCCGCCCACGCCGGCGCAGAAGGTCAGCAGGTGCCAGAACAGGCCGTCTTCCACGAAATATTGTGCAAATGCCGGGTCGACGCTTGCCGCCACGGCAGCTGCGTCCGCCACCGGGTACATGCCCATGCAGGCCGCAACCAGCGGCACGTTGTCCACCACGGACGAGAGCAGGCCGATGGCGCCCGCAATGGTGAAGACCTCGTGCACCGTCTTATCCAGCCAGTCGGCCATGTCGGTCAGTACGCCGGCTGTTTGCAGGGAGGCCACAGCCATCAGGATGCCGAGGAAAAAGAGAATCGTCGGCATGTCGATGTGTTTCAGGGTCTTTGAGACGCGCGGTTGGATCGAAGCCTCCATGTTGCGGATGCTGCGCTTGCGGTCGTAAATGATCTCGGACAGCACCCACATGAATCCCAGCGACACCATCATGCCCATGTAGGGCGGCAGGCCCGTCAGGGTCTTGAATACGGGGACGAACAGCAGGCTCAGTACGCCCGTGATAAGCATGAATTTACGCAGGCGCGGACCGATGCACTCGGGGCATCCCGTCGTGAGGGCCTTGACGCCGACCGGTGCGGCCTCCGTGTTGCGGATGTAACGGCAGGCGATGGCCGTGGGGATGATCACCGACACGAGGCACGGCAGGAAGAGGTTGGCTACCAGATTTGCCGCCGAGACGTTGCCGCGCATCCACAGCATGATGGTCGTCACGTCGCCGATGGGCGACCAGGCGCCGCCGCTGTTGGCCGCGATGACAATCACGCTGGCGAAGATCCACCGCTCCTTTTTGTTGGCGATCAGTCGCCGTAGCAGCATGACCATGATGATCGTGGTGGTCATGTTGTCCAGCGCAGCCGACATGAAGAAGGTGATGATCGCCAGCAGCCACATCAGTTTGCGCTTGTTGCGCGTGGTGATGTGGTCGGTGATGACGTTGAAGCCGCCGTAACTGTCTATCAGGTCCACGATGGTCATGGCTCCGATCAGGAAAACGAGGATTTCGCAGGTGTCGCCGAGCTGTTCGACCAGTTCCGACTGGATTTTGGGATCGTTGCCCAGCAGGCTGAATACCGTCCAGATCGCCCCGGCCATCAGCAGGGCGATGGCCGATTTGTCGATCCGGGTTTTGTGCTCCAGCGCGATGAAGATGTAACCCACCACGAAGAGCAGAATCATTGTTGCTATCATATTTAGTTGTTTCTTTGAAAGTCTGTTATCTGCAAAGTTAATAAATTACCGGTTGTTGCGGCTGTCGGATAGGGCATTTTTTGTGTCCCGGATTGGTTTTTGCGATTTTTTGTTTATCTTTGCAGTCGCTTTCGAGCGAATGTTTGAGCTGTGGTGTAATGGTAACACAGCAGATTTTGGTTCTGTCGTTCTGGGTTCGAATCCCGGCAGCTCAACAAAAAAGGTGGTCACTGACCACCTTTTTTGTTAGATTATACGCACGCTATTTGCGCACCTTTTCGCGTACATGGTCCGCAGCGGCCGTAACGGCCTCCCCGACCTTGTCCGTGGCGCGGAGCACGCCCTCCTTCACTTTGTCCCGGGCTTCCCCTGCGCATTGCGTCGCCTCGTCGAGTTTTTCGCCGAAAAGCGCCATCGTCTCTTTGGCCTGTTCGGCCGCCTGGTCGATGTCCTGATCGATTTTCTGGTTTTTCATAGGATTATTCGTTTAGCGAATCTTGCGGTGAGAAATAAGCGCGGCGATCCACAGCAGGATGATCGAACCGATGACGGCCGTCGCCAGGCTGGCCAGTGTACCGACGGGAACCCATCCTAAGAGCGAAAAGAGCCAGCCGCCCAGCACGCCGCCGATGAGTCCGACGATCAGGTTGACGAAGAGCCCCGAGCCCCCGCCCTTGACGATCAGGTTGGCGATCCATCCGGCCGCCAGACCGATCAGCAGATACCATAAGAAATACATAATGTTGTGCAATTTAGAACGCTGGATCGGGCACAAAATCCGTACCCAATTCAGCCTGTACCTTTTATAAGACCTTTTTCAGCGCTTTTGCCAGCTGATCGGGACACGAAGTGCCGCGCCCGCGGCAGTCGATGCCTTCGAGCCGTGCGACGACTTCCGCGG